>JBJKRM010000124.1:0-3107 GCA_046704685.1 Rhizomicrobium sp. | reverse complement strand
CAAGCGCATCTATGAGCTGATCGAGCGCCATTGCTACGACCCCGAGCAAAAGGGGTATTTCGAGGCGCGTGGGCGTGCGTGGCAGCCGCTTGAGGACATGCGGCTCTCGGACAAGGACCTCAACAGTCCCAAGTCGATGAACACGCACCTCCACGTCCTGGAGGCCTACACCAATCTCTTGCGCGTCTGGCCCGATGACGGCCTCAAGGCGCGGCAAAGGGAGCTGATCGAGGTGATGCTGGATCGCATCGTCGACGAGACGTCCGGCCATTTCCGGCTGTTTTTCGACGAGAGCTGGAATTCGCTCAACGGCCATGTCTCGTTCGGCCACGATATTGAAGGCAGCTGGCTTCTGGTGGAAGCGGCCGAAGTGCTCGGCGATCCCGGCCTCCTGAAACGCGTCAGGCAGGTGGCCATCGTGATGGCGCATGTCGCAGCCGACGAGGGTGTCGACCAGGATGGCAGCCTGTTCTACGAGGCCGATGAAGACGGTCGGCTGATTGATGCCAAGAAGCATTGGTGGGCGCAGGCCGAGGCCGTGGTCGGCTTCTACAGCGCCTATGAGATCACCGGCGACACACGCTTCCGCACCGCTTCGCAGCGTGCCTGGAATTATATCGAAGACCACGTGGTCGATCGCGTGCACGGCGAATGGCATGCCAAGCTGAGTCGCGAAGGCGTGCCGCTGACCGAAGCCGAGGACCCGGATGCGGTCCTGGTCGGACCTTGGAAATGCCCATATCACAACGCGCGTGTCTGCTTTGAAATGTTGGAGCGCTTGGGGAGGAGTGAAAACAAGACGCCATGAAGTACGGTTATTTCGACGACGAACGGCGCGAGTACGTCATCACCCGCCCTGACACGCCACTGCCCTGGATCAACTATATCGGGTGCCAGAATTATTTCGGCATCCTGTCGGCCACCGCCGGCGGCTACTCCTATTATCGCGATGCCCGCATGCGCCGCCTGACCCGCGGCCGCTACAACAATGTGCCGCTCGATATGGGCGGCCGCTACATCTATCTGCGCGACAACGCCAACGGCTCGTTCTTCTCGCCGTCCTGGATGCCGGTCCGCGGCAAGCTCGACGAATACTCCTGCCGGCACGGCATGGGCTACAGCGTCATCTCCGGCAAGAAGGACGGCATCGCCGCCTCGACGCGCTATTTCGTTCCGCTCGACGAGAATCTCGAGATCTGGCAGCTCACCGTCACCAACGAGCGCTCGATGCCGGCCGACATCTCTGTCTTTTCGGTCGCCGAGTTCTGTCTGTGGGAAGCCAACGACGACGCCACCAACTTCCAGCGCAATTTCTCCACCGGCCAGGTGGAGGTGGTGGATGAGGTGATCTACCACAAGACCGAATACCGCGAGCGCCGCGACCACTTCGCCTGGTTCGCCTGCTCGGAGAAGCTCGCCGGCTTCGACACCCAGCGCGAAAGCTTCCTCGGCCCCTGGCGCGGCTGGGACAATCCGCGCGCCGTGGAAGAGGGCAAGTCCGCCGAGTCCATCGCCTATGGCTGGCAGCCGGTGGCGTCGCAGCACGTCAAGCTGAGCCTGAAGCCCGGCGAGAGCCGCCGCATCACCTTTGTGCTCGGCTATCACGAGAATCCGAAGGACCAGAAGTTCGATCCGCCCGGCAGCCAGACCATCAACAAGAAGCTGGTCGCCCCCACCATCGCCAAATTCCGCAGCCAGGAAAATGTCGATGCCGCCTTCGAGGCGCTGAAGGCCCATTGGAGCGATCTGCTCGGCAAGTGCATGGTCAAGACGCCCGACATTCACACCGACCGCATGGTCAATGTGTGGAACGCCTATCAGTGCATGGCGACCTTCAACATGTCGCGCTCGGCGTCCACCTTCGAATCCGGCATCGGCCGCGGCCTCGGCTTCCGCGATTCCAACCAGGACCTTCTCGGTTTCGTGCACATGGTGCCGGAGCGCGCCCGCCAGCGCATCCTCGATCTGGCAGCGACCCAGTTCGCCTCCGGCGGCGCCTATCACCAGTACCAGCCGATGACCAAGAAGGGGAACAACGACATCGGTGGCGGCTTCAACGACGATCCGCACTGGCTGGTCATCGGCGTGGCGCAATACCTGAAAGAGACCGGCGACTTCTCGATCCTCGACGAGCCGGTGCCGTTCGACACCACGCCGGGAACGGAAGTGCCGCTCTACGAGCATCTGCGCCGTTCCATCCAGTATGCCCTCGACAATATGGGGCCGCACGGTCTGCCGCTGATCGGCCAGGCCGACTGGAACGATTGCCTCAACCTCAATTGCTTCTCCGACGAGCCCGGCCAGTCCTTCCAGTGCCTGAAAGGCAAGGACGGCAAGACCGCCGAGTCGGTGTTCATCGCCGGTCTGATGGTGCTGTCCTCCCGCGAACTCGCCGGCATCGCCAGAGAGGTCGGCAAGCGCGAGGACGAGGCGTTCTATCTCGGCCTTGCCAAGAAGATGGACGAGACCGTGCGCCAGCATGGCTGGGACGGCGAGTGGTTCCTCAGAGCCTATGACGATTTCGGCCACAAGGTCGGCTCCAAGGAATGCGAGGAAGGCAAGATATTCATCGAGCCGCAGGGCTTCTGCGTCCTGGCCGGCATCGGCCTCAATGACGGGCTCGCCCGCAAGGCGCTGGATTCCGTGGCCAAGCATCTGGCTACGGCGCATGGCATCGTGCTGCAGCAGCCGGCTTATACCCGCTACTACATCGAGCTTGGCGAGATCTCCTCTTATCCGCCCGGCTACAAGGAAAACGCCGGCATCTTCTGCCACAACAATCCCTGGGTGATCATCGGCGAGACCATGCTGGGCAACGGCGATGTGGCGCACGACTATTACAGCCGCATCAATCCGTCGGCGCGCGAGCCGATCGGCGACCTGCACAAATGCGAGCCCTATGTCTTCGCCCAGATGATCGCCGGCAAGGATGCGCCGACCCATGGCGAGGCCAAGAACTCCTGGCTCACCGGCACCGCGGCCTGGACCTATTACGCCGTGACGCAATGGATTCTCGGAATCCGCCCGGAATACGAAGGTCTGCGCGTGGCGCCGGTCATTCCCAAGGACTGGAAGGGCTTCGAGGCGACGCGCGTTTGGCGCGGTGT
>JBJKRM010000123.1:0-3891 GCA_046704685.1 Rhizomicrobium sp. | reverse complement strand
GTCAGCGCCATGGTGGTTACAGTTTTTGCCAGCATTACCGGCGCGGCGTGAACCGAATTGGCCGAGATGGTCTCGGCGATGGCAGCAATCGTCGAATCCACGCCGCGTTTCGTGAAAAATTTCCGCAGTTTCTCCAATGCGCGGCTCACCCGTTTCTGGGCAGCCTCCTCGTTCAATTTCAGCCGGCGGCCGATTTCTTCAGCCGTTTTGTTCTCGAAATAACGCAGCGCCAGCACGTCGCGGTCAGAATTGCCCAGCGAGGCCAGGGCCTCGTCCAGCAACGGCGCAATTTCCTCCCAGGTTGAATGTGCGGGTTCATTCAAAGTAGATTGCATGTAAGCCTCCTGTTCGCGTTGCGAGCGGCGCATCGCGGCGCGGATCTGCGTCGCGGCGGCATAACGGGTGGCTTTGAGCAGCCAGCCTGACAACGCCTGATGGCGGACCAACGTCTCAGCCTTGCGCGACAGAACGATGAAGACCGCCTGGGTCACGTCCTCGGCTAAGTGCGGATCCCCCACTTGGCGGAGCGCGGCGGAATAGACCAGCCCCACATATTTGTCCGTCAACGCGGCAAAGGACGGTTCGGACCGGGTTCGCGCGTATTCCTGTAACAAGGCGCTGTCTTCCATCGAGGACATCTATTCAGAAACATCCGCCAAAGACAAAACCGGACAAAATATTTTTCCGTCCTCCCTATCATTTTCAGGAGCAGCGTGTGGAAGCGCTTTCATTGATCGGCTTCCCTGCGGGCAGTCCCTGACGCTCTATCGCCAGGAGGATGAATCGCAACAACGCTCGCGGCACCGAAACCCACCACGATATTCAACCGCCGTTCCCATCCGGAGACTATACGGTAAAGAGATAGAGGGCTTCCTACCGGCGCTACGCCAGAATTGACAGCACCTCTTCGCGACGATGCCAGAGCGCCTCAAGCGGGGCGCTTTCGAGCAAGCGTAGCGTCTCGGACGCTGCGCTAGTTCCATCGGTGAGTTGGACGATGCTCTCACGCAAAGCAAGCACGGATCCCACGAGATTTTCGTCAAGGGCGGTAAGTTTCTCGAGGGTGTTGCGCTCGCTGCGATGTGGCTGATGGATCCGGTCCATTTCCGGCACGGATGCATTTCGGATCTTGACTTCAATCGCCTCGATGTCCTTCTGGATGCGCTGCAACGCTTGGGCAGTCTGGACGGCTGTCCGGTCCGGGAACGGTTGCTCACGAGACGGCGCCGGCAAATATTCCCGGCGGAAATCGGCCTCGAGGCGCGCGAGGTGAGACCGCGCTTCTCCAAGCAAATCACTGATCTTGCCCCGGATCAGCAAATCATCCGCCCGCAGTCGGTTCTCTTTCCGGTAGAAGTTGTAGCCCCATCCGTAGAAAAGATTCGAGAGAGTCGCCTTAAGCGGGCCGGCGGTATCAATCGGATTATTTGCGATCGGTGGACTTACCATCGCTGGTCGTGACGCCGGCTTTGCAGGACCGGCGGGGTCAGTCGGATTCTCAGCGCGTTTCGGGTCCATAAATATCTCCACGATCGCAGGCCGAACCGTGCCGGTCAGCCGGGTGGCGCGGCCGGTGCGGCCCTGCTATACAAATTCATCGGCGCGGACTTCCACTGCCGTTCCCTTCAGACGCTCCCTTTCCCTGCGCTTCCTGAAGCACTGGCCCCCGGCACCGCGAAGGTTCCCATCGTGGCCCCGCCGATGATGTATGGCTGCCCGACGGCAGCGTTCGGCGCCGAAACCAGGCCCTTCTCGGCCATCTTGAGGGCGAGGTAGTAACGCACCGATTCAATTTCAGAAAGCCCGAAGGCCCGCAGGGAGATCAGTTCGCGCATGCGCTCGTCTTTGGGGACGATAAGCACCTTGGCATCATTCAGCGTGATGCCATACACACCGAGAAACTCGCCGAGGTGCCCCTTCACCAGTTCGACGATCTCGTGAATCTTCTCGTTGACCTTTTCCATCGGTGTCACCTGAACAACTTGGTTGATCGCCTGCTCCACGACCGGACCGGCGTAGCTCGCCACCTCGTCGGTCGTAATGAAATGCTTGGTGAACGGCATGTGCGTGACGATCTTGAGCGCGCCGTCCGTGGTATCAACATGGACGTAATACTCGACTTGGTAGGACATCTCTGCCATCTCCGCCGAGGTTGCCACCCCGGTGTTGCGCACCAATAGCTTGGCCCGGTTGACGTAGAGCACTTCATATTGCCAGGGGGATTGGCCGCCGAAGAAGGCGGGCACGAAGCTTCCCAAGACCGGCTTGTCCGGCGTTTGGATGGGATATTGCCCGGTCTCATAGACCCCGAGCACGGCGCCACGGGATTTCAGCACGGCGAAGTGATTGGCTTCGACGGTAAGCAGGCTCCCCGAAACGAGATTTTGATCTGGATAGTGATAGGCGAGCGTGCTCGGACCCATAACGTCCACACCCTCGCCGGTCAGGGTCGATACTACTTGTCTGGTCAATGCCATACGAATTTCCTCCGATCGTTTTCAGTGCCTAATTGATTGCTCATGCGCAATTTCCGGTTCTTTTGGAACAAGGCCAGTTCAGCAAAATCAAAGGAGCTCGTCAACAGGTTTTTCCATGTTCTTGGTTAATGTTTGTAGCTTCCACGGTTTTAAAACCGCGCATTGGGACCATGAACCACTGAGCGGAGCGCCGGGCATTGCTCGGCGCTCCGGTTCATGGGAAGCAAAGAGCGCCGAAGACGGCGCTTGATTGTGCCCATGAACCTGAGAGACTTCGGCTCGGTCGCCGTCGCGTGCAGCGTAGCCGCTAGAGACTCTGGTGCCTTGGTGCCCGTTGGAAAGATTGGTTCCGACACACGGCAATATGATTGTTTGGTGACACCCTCTGAGGTGTTCTCGTTGGGAAGATTTGCCTTCTCTGTTTGGTGTGTTGGGCGTGTCGGCGGCGGCCCTAATATTGGCTCCCGTTCTACCCATCGTCTCAATGGGGAGGGGGTTGTGTTGTGCCAGCACGTTTCGCAGAAGGCTTCCCTTTGCAAGAATCCTTGCTTTTCAACCTTTCTTGCGCCCATCGGTTCATGGGAAGCGTGACTAGGAGGCACGTCCGTCGGAAACTGGCGCGTTATGGTGTCGAAAGACGATAATACCTCTGCGGATACATTTTGTTGGTGTCGGTGAACTGCCACGCGCCTTTGGGAGACGTCACGGAGTTTGTGAATATGGGCGTCCAATCCGTCTGCACGGCAAGGTTCGTCGTGGCCCAGAGTCGTGACGCAACGTTGGCCAGGGTCTGGCAATTCAATGTCACGTTTCCATTGGCTGACGGAGTGATGCTGGAAATCAGCGGCCCGCCCGCAACCGTGACCGATGCCACGGCGCTGGTGGCGCTCCCCCAGGCATTACTGACGAAAACCGCATAATTGGCCGCGTCACCGGCGGCAAAGTCGGGAATGATCAACGTGCTGTTGGTTGCCGCTACAATGGGAATGTTATTGGACAGCCATTGGAAGGAATAAGGCGCCGTGCCAAAAAGCGTGACTGATAGAGCGACCGGCCCACCCGTGGCTACGGATTGGCCGGCCGGCTGTTGAACAATTTCAGGCGGCAGGTCCAGGCGATAAATTTCGCCGATTCCATCCGCGCCGCCATAGGAAGTCGTGCCGTAAAAATTGCCGTCTGGTCCCAGCACCAAATTCGCTTTGGAAGACGCTCCGTTGGTGTTGGCAAAGCTCACCATGGTGGCGAATACGCCGTTGGATGTCACCTCAAAGACCGTGCCCCAAGGGTTGCTGCCGCCTCCCCAAGGCGTGCCGGAGAAATTGCCATAAGTTGTGCCGTAGAAATTGCCGTCCGGCGCCGGTATCAAGGACGTGCACGGAGAACCACAATCGTTGCCGTTGGTGAAAGAGTAGAG
>JBJKRM010000122.1:0-2573 GCA_046704685.1 Rhizomicrobium sp. | reverse complement strand
CATCTCGCCTCCGACAACAAGTCGATGCTGGGCGCCGACGAGGGTTTCACCAAGGACATCCTGTTCTGGCAGAAGCCGCCGGCCGACAACGGCCATGCTCTCAATGCCGATGCCGCAGCTCGTAGGCTGGACGAAAAACGCGCAGGCGAGACGCCCGGTGCCGCCAAGCCTCCCGCCCCGCCGCCGCAAGAGGACAAGGGCTGGCTCGACGGCCTGTTTGACTGGCTCTGATCTCTCTGGCTTGCTGTGCCGGCACGGGGCTAATACTGCGTGATGCGCCTGCCGGAACGATTCTGCGATGCGGTCCTCGAAAATGCAGGGATGGGGGTTGAGAGCGTGCTGCGCCGCGTTCCTTGCGCTTGTCTGTTTGTGGCAAGCCGAGGCCCAGCCTGACAAAACCGCATCCCAGGCGGAGAACGCCGAAAGCCAATCGTCCCGGACGTTCCAGTTCGTGCTGCAAAACGGTTTGCAGGTGGTCGTCGTTCCCGATCACCGCGCGCCCGTCGTCACCCAGATCGTGGTCTACAAGGTGGGGGCCGCCGACGACCCGCCCGGCATGTCAGGATTGGCGCATTTCCTCGAACGGATGATGTTCCGAGGCACGCGGTCCGTTCCTGGCAACGGCTTTTCGCAGCAGATCGCGCGCAACGGGGGCGACGACAACGCCTACACCACCTATGATTACACGGTGTTTCACGAGCAGATCGCCAAGGACAAGCTTCGTCTGATCGCCCATCTCGAGGCTGATCGCATGGCCAATCTGGATCTGTCGGAATCGTCCATTATGGCAGAGCGGGATGTGGTGGAGGAGGAACGCAGGCTTCGTGTCGATAGCGATCCGCGGGCGCTGGTGTTGGAGCAGGCTGAAGCCGCACTCTATCTTTCCCACCCATATGGTCGACCGGTGATCGGTTGGCCCGACGAGATTCGTCGTATTGGTCGCGTCGAGACGGAGAACTTCTATCGTCGCCATTACGCGCCGAACAATGCCATCGTCATTGTGGCCGGCGATGTCACGCCGGATGAGGTGCGCACCATTGCCGAATCCGAGTACGGCCAGGTGCAAGCGCGCGATCTGGGAGCGCGCGTCGATTACGCCCAACCCAAGCGCTTGGGTGAGAGCCGCATCGTGGTCGCCAGCAAGCATGCCAAGGTTCCGCTCTTCCTGCGGCTGTACAGGGTGGCAAGCTATGCGGAAGCGGCGCCGGGGCAGGCGGAATCACTGGAACTGCTGGCGCGCCTGCTGGGTGGCGATGCGACATCGGCGTTGTACCGCCGCTTGGTCGTCGAGCGTCATCTCGCCACCGACATCTCGGCTGACTACGACGGCTATCGGCGCGATTCTGGCCAGTTTTCTATATCCGCCACGCCTCGCCCCGGCGTTTCGCTTGAGACGCTCGAACGCGCGATCGACGAGGTGATCGGCCACTATCGGCATCATCCCGCCTCGAGGGTTGAACTGGCGCGCGCCAAGGCGCAGCTCGTTGCAGGGGCTACCTTGCGGCGTGACAGCCAGTTTGCGATGGCGACGGCCTATGCCAAGGCGTTGGCCGTTGGTCTGACGGTTTTTGACGTGCAGCAATGGCCGTCTCGCATTCAGGCGCTGAAGGCCAAATCGGTTGAGGAGGTCGCCGCCGACAGTCTGGACCCCACCGAGGCGGTCACTGCATGGCTCCAGCCGCGGCCATGATGAGGCGCTTCACTCCTCTGTTCTGTATCTTGCTGCTTCTGCTGGCGCCCGCTTACGCAGCCAAGGTTGTTCAGGTTGATGCCATCGACGGTGTTCCGGTCTGGCTTTCTGAGGATCACAATCTGCCGTTGATTGCGCTCAGCGCGTCGCTTCCTGCCGGCTCTGCATACGATCCTGCCGGCAAGACGGGCATCGCCGCGCTGGCCGCCAATCTTCTCAACCAGGGCGCCGGTAAGCTCAGGGCCGATGCGTTTCAGTCGGCGCTCGCCGCCAAGGGTATCAGTATCGAGGTGGAGCCGTCGCGCGATTACATGAGGGTCAGGCTCGTCACCATGACGGCGAACGCCAAGGAAGCGTTCCGGCTTTTGGGGCTGGCCCTTTCGAGGCCGCGCTTCGACGCCGACGCTGTGACGCGGGTGCGCTTGCAGATGATGCAGGCGGTCGACCTCGGCCGCGAGAATCCGTCCACTGTGGCGGAAACAGGTTTCTACAGTCTCTACTTCGGCCCCTACACCTATGGTCGTCCGGTGGACGGTTGTATCCGCAGCCTGGCCTCGATCAGTGCCCCGGATCTGCGTGCTTTCGCCAAGCGGCACTGGGTGCGCGCCGGACTGAAGATCGCCGTGGCGGGTGACGTGGATGCCGACACGCTCAGCACCCTGGTTCGCTCCGCCTTCGCGAAATTGCCGGATACGGCACCGTCGCCGCCTCTTGCTCCCTTGCGCGTCGGCGCACCGGGGTTGCACATCCTGCCCATGCAAGCGCCGCAGCCGGTTGTGATCTTCGGTAAGACGGGGCTGATGCGCAACAACCGTGATTACATGGCCGGGATGATCGCCACCTACATCTTGGGTGGTGCCGATTCCGGCTCACGTCTCGCCAG
>JBJKRM010000121.1:0-5558 GCA_046704685.1 Rhizomicrobium sp. | reverse complement strand
CGAGTCCAGGTCGCGCACGGCATAGCTGTCCTTCGCCGATATGAGTCCGTTGATCGCCACGGTCTCCGTTGGAAGCGGTTCGGCTAGTACGGCCGAAAGACGTGTCGATTCGGCAAAGCCGATCATTCTGCGGCGCCTCGTGCCGGGCTACGCCGGCGTGAACC
The DNA here is from genome assembly GCA_046704685.1 of Rhizomicrobium sp. Lineage (GTDB taxonomy): Bacteria > Pseudomonadota > Alphaproteobacteria > Micropepsales > Micropepsaceae > Rhizomicrobium. The sequence goes on along the minus strand of JBJKRM010000121.1, from coordinate 5,394 downwards.
TTTCTCTGGTCTGCGGCGCGGCAGACAGTCGGCAATGGTGTGTTGGTCTAGATCGCTGTAGAAGCCGCTGCGTGCGTCGCGAAGATAGCCGCGCAAGCGGCATCCCGCAGTCAAAGTGCAATTGCCTCCGCCGTCACGGAAACACTCCACCACCGGCTGATCGCCCTCGAGTTGGTGTATCAGGTTACCGATCCGAATCGATTCAGGCGCGACCGCGAGAACCACGCCGCCGCCATTGCCACGGATAGTGTGTACAAGCCCCATGGCGGCCAAGTTCTGCACAATCTTGTGCATGTGATTGCGCGAGAGATTGCCGAGCAGGCGCGAGAGCTTGTCGACATTAAGCGGTTGGCCGGAAGGCTCGCTGGCCAGAAGCATCAGTGCCCGCAGCGCGATATCCGTTGAGGCAAGGAGTCGCATAGGTTCACCCTCAAAGTGGTATTGACGATACCACAATACGGATTATTGTTAAGTGGTATTCCTAATACCACTTACAACCCGCCGCAGGAGATCGTCATGGACACGCGTGTTTCGATGGACCGTCAGACTTCTTTCGCAGGGCGTACGCTTGGCGACATCGCACGCACGCTTCCCGGTGCCACGGCCGTGTTCCGGCGTCACAAGCTGGATTTCTGTTGCGGCGGGGAGGTGGCGCTCGCTGAGGCCGCTGCCGCGAAGGGCTTGCCGCTTGCAGGCCTTGAAGACGAGCTGAATGTCGTTGTCGCTGCGTCGGGCACTGCCGAGCCCCCGCTGCCGACCGACGAACTCATCGATCACATCGAGACTCGCTATCACGCCGTGCACCGGCGCGAGTTATCCGAACTAGTTCGGCTCGCGCGGCGGGTAGAAGCCGTACACAAGGACAAGCCAGAAGTTCCGCGCGGCCTGGCCGACCTTCTGACACGCATAGCCCAGGAGCTCGATTCCCACATGCAGAAGGAGGAGGTGATCCTCTTTCCCATGATGCGCAACGGCGGCGGCCCTATGATCGGCGGTCCGATCTCCGTGATGCTCGCCGAGCATGACGACCATGGCGCCAACCTGCGCCGCCTTGAAGACCTCACCAACAACTTCAATCCGCCGGAAGGGGCCTGCACCACTTGGCGCGCGCTCTACACCGGCGTGCACAAGTTCGTCGACGACGTGATGGAGCACATCCACACCGAGAACAACATCCTGTTTCCCCGTTTCGCCGAATAGGCGCCGGTGCTTAGCGAAAGAGGGCTTCACATGGACGCGAACACAAAACTCGGCACATCGGTCTATCGCCTTAGCGGCAATCCGATGGGCGGACTGGTCATGGGGACCTGGGGCTTCTTCATCGGCTTCGCGGCCGTGGCACTCTATGGACCGGCGGCAAAGTATTTCCAGGGACAGATGCATCTCAGTGGCTTGGCGTTGGGCCTACTGATCGCCGCGCCGCAGCTCACCGGGTCGTTGCTGCGGATCCCGTTTGGCGCCTGGGTTGATCGTGCCGGTGGCCGCTTGCCGATGCTGACGCTTTTGGCCCTGTCGCTGGTCGGTATGTGGGGCCTGGTGTTCGTGTTGTTCACCGCCAAGAATCTGAGCGCTTCCGCCTATCCCATCGTTCTGATTTTTGGGTTTCTGAGTGGCTGCGGCGTCGCCTCTTTCTCGGGTGGTATCCCGCAGGTGTCCTATTGGTTTCCGCAGAACAAGCAGGGTACCGCACTCGGTACTTATGGCGGTATTGGCAATCTGGCGCCGGGACTGTTCACCCTGATCTTGCCCTATGCCATTGGCGCCTGGGGTCTCGGCGGTTCGTTTTTTGCTTGGTTTGGATTTCTTCTGCTGGGTACGGCGATCTATGCCCTGTTCACGCGCGACGCCTATGTCTTCCAGCTGCGCCAGCAGGGCTTCGATGAGGACAACAGCGCCCGTATCGCGCGCGAAAAAGGCCAGGAGCTCTTTCCAAAAAAAGCGGTGTGGCAGGCGATCATCACCGCCGCGGAAGACACCCGTACCTGGGGTCTGGTGGCGCTCTATTTCGTCTCCTTCGGCGGTTTCCTCGCGCTCACCGTCTGGTTCCCTGTTTATTGGGCGAACGCGTTCCATCTCGATATCAAGACGGCGGGCGTCTTGGGTGGCCTCGGCTTCTCGCTGTTGGCGGCCATCGTCCGCGTCTTCGGCGGCATGCTGGCTGAGCGCATCGGTGGCGAGCGCACGGCAATCATCGCTTTCGTAGGCGTTCTTGGCGGGGCCCTGATCCTCACCTTTGTGCACGCCTTTTATCCGGCACTGGCTGGCGAGCTGTTGATCGCCGTCGGCATGGGCGTCGGCAATGCGGCTGTGTTCAAGATGGTTCCGAAATATGTTCCCAATGCAGTGGGTGGCGCGGCCGGCCTGGTGGGCGGCCTCGGTGCCACGGGCGGCTTTATTCTGCCGCCTTTCCTGGGAGCGGTGGTCGATGCACTGGGTGGCCAGGGTTATGCCGGCGGTTTCTTCGCCTACGTGGTTTTGGCGGTGATGGCTATCGGTATTTCTATCTATTTCAGCCTTCTCGATGCTCGGCATAAATAGACGTAACACGAATACTGCTTTTCTCCATCAGAGGTGCCGATGAGCCACTTCCTTGATCGCCTGACCTTTTTCAAGAAGTACGAGGGGACGTTCTCCGATGGCCATGGCGTCACCACCACCGAAGACCGTTCCTGGGAGAACGCCTACCGGCAGCGCTGGTCGCACGACAAGATCGTACGCTCCACCCATGGTGTGAATTGCACCGGCTCGTGCTCGTGGAAGATCTACGTCAAGGGCGGCATCGTCACCTGGGAAACGCAGCAGACCGATTATCCGCGCACCCGCCCGGGCCTGCCCAATCATGAACCGCGCGGCTGCGCCCGTGGCGCCAGCTATTCCTGGTATCTCTACAGCGCCAATCGCCTGAAATATCCGATGGTGCGGGCCCCTCTGGTCCGTTTGTGGCGTGAAGCAAGCAAGATGATGGCGCCCGTAGCGGCATGGGCTTCCATCGTCGAGAACGCCGAGAAGCGCAAGTCCTACACCTCGCGACGCGGGCTGGGTGGCTTCGTCCGTCTCGACTGGGATGAGGCCAATGAGATCATCGCCGCCGCCAACGCCTACACCATTAAGAAGTACGGCCCCGACCGCATCGCTGGTTTTTCGCCAATCCCGGCCATGTCGATGGTGTCCTACGCCGCCGGCACGCGCTACCTCTCGCTGATCGGTGGCGTCTGCCTGTCGTTCTACGATTGGTACTGCGATCTGCCGCCGTCCTCACCGCAGACCTGGGGCGAGCAGACCGATGTCCCGGAAAGCGCCGACTGGTACAATGCCGGTTTCCTGCTCTTGTGGGGCTCGAATGTGCCGCAGACGCGCACACCTGACGCCCATTTCTACACCGAGGCGCGCTATCGCGGCACCAAATCGGTGGTGATCTCGCCCGACTACAGCGAGGCGGCGAAATTCGGCGATCTCTGGCTGCATCCCAAGCAGGGCACCGACGCGGCCCTCGCCATGGCCTTCGGCCATGTGATCCTCAGGGAATTCCACATCGACCGGCAGACGCCGTACTTTGCCGAATTTTGCCGCAAGTACAGCGACATGCCGTTTCTGGTGAAGCTGGTAGAACGTGACGGCCGCTATGTCGCCGAACGTCTGCTGCGCGCCAGTGACTTCGCCGGCAATCTCGGCGAGGCCAACAATCCAGAATGGAAGACAGTGGCCTTTGAGGAGAATGACGGCGTGGTGGCGCCCAACGGCTCCATCGGCTTCCGCTGGGGCGAGAAGGGGAAATGGAACCTGGAAGAGAAGGCCGGCGGTGAAGACGTCATGCTGGCGCTTTCCACCGTTGATCGGCGTGATGCCGTGTTGCCGGTCGGCTTTCCGTATTTCGGCGGCCGCCACCACGACTATTTCACCGGTACGTCCCATGACGATGTGCTGGTGCGTAATGTTCCAGCCCGCCGGGTGAAGCTCAAGGACGGCGAGGCGTTGGTCGCCACGGTATTCGATCTCTTGTGCGCCAATTACGGCGTGGATCGTGGTCTCGGTGGTGATAACGTCGCCAAGAGTCTCGATGACGACGTGCCCTACACGCCGGCCTGGCAGGAAGCCATCACCGGCGTGCCGCGTAGTCAGGTGATCGCCACGGCGCGCGCCTTCGCCAACAACGCCGAGAAAACCAAGGGCAAGTCGATGGTGATCCTCGGGGCCGGGATCAACCATTGGTATCACATGGACATGACCTATCGCGGCATCATCAACATGCTGGTGATGTGCGGCTGCGTCGGTCAGGAAGGCGGCGGCTGGGCGCACTATGTTGGTCAGGAGAAGTTGAGGCCGCAGACCGGCTGGCTGCCGCTGGCCTTTGCCCTCGATTGGAACCGTCCGCCGCGCCAGATGAACGCGACTTCCTATTGGTATGCCCACAGCGATCAGTGGCGCTACGAAACCCTGAGCGTCGACGAAATCCTTTCTCCCTTGGCCGACAAGGCGAAGTGGCAAGGCAGTCTGATCGATTTCAACGTACGCGCCGAGCGCATGGGCTGGTTGCCGTCGGCACCGCAATTGCAGACCAATCCGCTGGAAGTGGCGCGCGCCGCCGAAGCCGCCGGTAAAGACGCAAAAGACTATGTCCGCGACGGTCTCGCTTCCGGCGACCTCAAGCTGTCGTGCCTTGATCCGGATAGTCCCGCCAACTGGCCGCGCAACCTGTTCGTCTGGCGCTCCAACATCCTGGGCTCCAGCGGCAAGGGCCACGAATACTTCCTCAAGCACCTGCTCGGCACCACGCATGGCGTCCAGGGCAAGGACCTCGGCGAAACCGGCGCCCAGAAGCCGTCCGACGTGGCGTGGCGCGACGAGGCGCCGGAAGGAAAGCTGGACTTGGTGGTCACGCTCGATTTCCGCATGTCCACCACCTGCGTCTACTCCGACATCGTTCTGCCGACCGCCAGCTGGTACGAGAAGAACGATCTTAACACCTCCGACATGCATCCCTTCATCCATCCATCCGCTGTCGGCCGCGGTCGATCCAGTGTGGGAGAGCAAAAGCGACTGGGAGATCTACAAGGGCATCGCCAAGAAATTCTCCGAGGTGGCACCGGAAGTGTTGGGTAAGGAGAAAGACGTTGTCCTGGTGCCGCTGCAGCACGACACGGCCGGCGAACTCGGCCAGGCCCTGGACGTCAAGGATTGGGGCAAGGGCGAAACCGCGCCCCAGCCCGGCAAGACCATGGCCTCCGTGGCGGTGGTCGAGCGCGACTATCCCAACGTCTATGCCCGCTTCACCGCGCTCGGTCCCTTGATGTCCTCGCTCGGCAATGGCGGCAAGGGCATCGGCTGGAAGACCGATCACGAGATCGAGTTGCTCGGCAAGCTCAACGGTGTGGTGGAGGAGGGGCCCGCCAAGGG
>JBJKRM010000120.1:0-3003 GCA_046704685.1 Rhizomicrobium sp. | reverse complement strand
TGATCGACCCAGCACAGCGCCGTGATGGCGAGGAAGCCGCCGCCGAGGGCGCAGATATGGGCGATCGAGACACGCGTGAGCGCGGGCTCTCCGAAATACCGGCCGCCCTCCCAGGCGAGCCATAAGGCCGCCGTCGCCACGCAGGCGCCGAGATAGAGAGCAAGGTCGCGCAAATGGCGTCTGCCGTAGAGCAGCCAGGCGGCAGCGATGGCGCTCGAGATCAGCAGGATGGTGAGCAGGGCTTCGACCGAGGTGGACAACTGAATGCCGGCCATCACACCGGCGGCCAGCGCGGCGCGCGGACCGGTGCGCCGGTCGAACAAGGCATAGGCCCAGGCGAGTTGGGTGAGCAGCAGTCCCAGGACCAGGCTTTGGTGGTCAGGCCGTCCGACAATGAAGCCGCCGGAGAATTGCGGCTGCGTGAACAGCAAGATGGTGAGCCATATGAACAATAGCCCCTGGACGCGCGGCCGAACCCCCCAGGCGAAAACCGCGAGCGCTGCGATCAAGAGGACGGGGCTGATGGCGCTGCCCCAGATGAACAGCGCTGCGTGGCGGCTCAGGCCGAACCAGGTGAATGGCGTCGCGCCGGCCACCAGCAATATGTCGAACAGGGAGGTCCAATGGATCGAATAGCCGAATGGCGCATTGATGCGCATGTCGATGGCCTCGTGCCAGTGGCCCCCGGCCATCATCTGCAGCGCGCGCTGCAGATGCATGTAGCAGTCCGGATCGAGCAGCGTGCCATGCAGCACGGCGCTGTTCCCACCGGCCAGCAGGGCGGCCTCGACGGCTGCCACCACCGCGCCGGCGCAAAGGCTGGTGCGCGCGACGGACCACGTGCTCATGGAATGATTAACTGCCCAAAACTGTCTTAAGATGTCGTGAACCAGCCTCTCAAGGCTTCCTTAAAACGCAGTCGGGACAATGTGCCGTCGAGCGAAAGCGGGTGCCGGCCGCGTGGTTTCATTTCTTCTGCAGGGCAGTTTCCTGACGCACGAGCGCGTGCGCATCTGGTCGGTCATGCTGCTGGTCGCGACGGTGGCGGCAGTTGCCTGGCTGGCGTTCACGTCTCATGGCGGCAACGACTATCTCAACCGGCCCTTGGGCACCGATTTCTCCGATGTCTACGCTGCGGGCCAGCTGGCGCATCACGGTGTTCCGGCGGCGGCTTATGATCCCGTCCGCCACCACCATCAGGAGCAGGTGAACTTCGGGCCACAGACGCCGTTCTATGGCTGGCACTATCCGCCCTTCTTTCTCGTCATCGCAGACGCGCTGGCGCATCTGCCCTATATCCCAGCGCTGGTGATCTGGCAGCTCTTGACCGGCGCGGCCTATCTGGTCGCGATGCGCGCGCTGCTGCGAAACGGGCCGGCGCCGGAACTGGCGAAGGATCCGGTTTGGCTTCTGGTGGCGCTGGCGTTTCCCGCCGTTTTCGTCAACGTCACCCACGGACAGAACGCGTTTTTGACGGCAGCGCTGATGGCGGGTGCTCTGGTGCTGCTGGATCGGCGGCCGGTCATGGCAGGCATCCTGTTCGGATTGATGGCCTACAAGCCGCAATTCGGCATCCTCATTCCGCTGGTCTTGCTGGCAGGAAAGCATTGGAAGACGTTTGCGGCGGCCACCGTGACCGTTTTGGCGCTTGCCGCGCTTGCCACCGCTTGTTTTGGAACCGAGATATGGCCCGCTTTTCTCGGTTCGACGCAGTTCAGCCGTACCGTTGTGCTGGAGCTGGGTGGCACGGGATTTGAGAAAATCCAGAGTGTGTTCTCGGCGGCGCGCTTTTTGGGAGGGTCGGTGGCGTTCGCCTATGGGGTGCAGGCCATCATGACGGCAAGCGTGGCTGTCGCACTGGTTGTCTTGTGGCGCGGACCGGCAAGCGCAGCGGTGAAGGGCGCGGGATTGTGCCTCGGTGCTCTGTTGTCGACACCTTATTGCCTCGATTACGACCTGATGTTGCTGGCTCCCGCCCTGGCGCTGCTGGCATCGGAAGGGCGGGTTCGTGGCTTTCGCGAGGGCGAATTGCTGATTTTGTCGGCACTCTGGTTGTTGCCTTTGTTCGCACGTGGCTTCGCCAGCGCCACGCACCTGTTGGTCGCACCGGTTCTGATGGCGATTTGCCTGTTTCTGGTGGTACGACGCGCCCAAACTTGAACGCGACGATTGCGCGAGCAACGTCGGCTGGTATTGTTCAGGCTGTTACCGCCAAGGGCATTCCATGAACATTCACGAATATCAGGCCAAAGAGATTCTTCGTTCTTTCGGCACGCAGGTTCCGCAAGGTAAACCCGCTTTCACAGTCGAAGAAGCAGTCGCTGCCGCCCGCGAACTCGGTGGGCCGGTTTGGGTGGTGAAGGCGCAGATCCATGCCGGTGGCCGCGGCAAGGGCGGCGGTGTCAAGGTCGTCAAGTCCATCGAGGAGGTGGAGAAGGAGGCCCGGCGCATGCTGGGCATGACGCTGGTCACCCATCAGACAGGGCCTCAAGGCCGTGAAGTGAAACGGCTCTATGTTGAGGATGGATCGGCCATTGATCGCGAGTTGTATCTCTCCGCTTTGGTGGACCGCGGCAATTCGCGGATTTCCTTCATCGTCTCGACCGAAGGCGGCATGGACATCGAGGAGGTCGCGAAAAATACGCCCGACAAGATTGCCACCTTTGCCGTCGATCCGGCCTCCGGCTATTCGCCTTTCCTCGGTGTCGAGATCGCCTCGGCGCTCAAGTTGAAGGGTGACCAGATCAAGCAGTGCGGCGCGCTGGTGAAGAGCCTCTACGCAGCCTTTGTCGCCAAGGACATGAGCCTTCTGGAGATCAATCCGCTCGTCGTCACCAAGGACGGCAAGGTGATCTGCCTCGATGCCAAGGTGAATTTCGACGACAATTCACTCTATCGCCACAAGGACGTGCAGGCGCTGCGCGATCTCGGCGAGGAAGACCCGATGGAGGTGGAGGCCTCCAAATACGATCTCAACTACATCAAGCTGGTCGGCTCCATCGG
>JBJKRM010000119.1:0-4832 GCA_046704685.1 Rhizomicrobium sp. | reverse complement strand
GTGTAGCTGGCGGTCGAGTTGCGGAAACCCGGGACGAACTCTTCGGTCACTGCCGCGCCGCCCACCACCTCGCGGCGTTCCAGCACCGTCACCTTCCATCCCGCTCGCGCCAGATAAAAGGCGCATGTGAGGCCGTTGTGGCCGGCACCGATGATGAGAGCGGTCTTGGTTTGCATGGGTGCAGAATGACTCAAGGAAAGGCGAAACGCACGCCTGATCGGCTTTGCTGCCGGGCGGTCTTGCGATTGCTGGCGGCGCCTTAGCGGCGCTTGCCGGTCGAGACTGCCGCGCTGCGCGCGGCCGGGCCGGCGAGTTCCCGGGCGAAAGCAATAAGGCGGTTGCGTTTTGCCTCGTCGGTGATCTGGCGAATCAGCCTGTGGAGCTCGATGTTCTTCGGATCACTCAGGATGCGCAGGATCTCCTGATCGACGTCGACCCGTTCCGGTGTGGCGGCATGCGGCTCGGCCATCGGGAAGAACTCCTGGACGGATATGCCAAGACAGACGGCAATCTGGTAAAGCCGGCCGGCGCCGATCCGGTCCGACCAGTCCTCGTATTTCTGCACCTGTTGCGGCGAGATTCCGATGCACTTCGCCAGTGCGCTCTGGGTGATTCCCCTCGCGACCCGCAATTCCCGGACACGGCGGCTGACAAAAAGATCGAACTCGCTCAGTTTCTTCATGCCATTTCCAATGCGGTCGCCTGCGGCTTGCACGCAGGTCAGCCCGATGCGATCGACGCCGTCGCGTTCCTCTCCTCGGCCGTCACGCTCGACCAACTGCGGTGCCGTTCGAAATTGCCGACGAACAGGATTTGTCTCGTCTCGCCGGAGTCGTCGAGTAGCGGGGCCAGCAGGAATTCCAGGGTCACGTCTTCGTGGGTGAACGCCTCGGGCACGCAAAGGCAGCGAAACGGCTGCCGGTAAGCGAGCATGGTGGCCGCCAGGGATCTGAAGCGCGAAACGTGCTTTCTGTTTGCCACTTCATCGAAGAACTTGCCGGTCATCTCCGTGTATGCCGCGCTGAACTCGGGCCCGGTGAGCCGCGCGCGAAAGTCGAACTCGCCGGGGAACCGCTCGACATATTCGAACAGCGCAACCTTCTTCAGGAACGGGCGCATCACCTGGGGCCCAAGATCGCGATGACTGGGGATGCCGTGCGGCGCGGCGTGGGCGCGCCAGATGCGCAGGGCCTCGGCAAGGGCAGGGTGGTTGAATCGGCTACAGTCTGTGTCAATGATGTATCGGGATTGGTCTCTGGTCAGTGTCCTGCGCAGGACCTCAATGGCCTCTCGGTTGGTTGGCTTTTCGCCCAAACGCATGCCGCCCCAACACAAAATTGAAATATGCAACCGTAGAACTGATACCTAAGTTCTATGAACGCACAAGTGGTGGACAATCCCTACGCGCGGAGTCGTCGCAGCGATTCAATGCTGCAATTGCAGTTTTGAATTAGAAAAATATGCCCTACGCCGGATAGGCGGAACCGTGCCCGGTTGTGGAACCGGGCCGTGCAGCGTTGCCCTAACCTTCAACCGTCCTGCTTGTCTGGCAGGCAAGGAAACGTGCGTATTCGCTATCCATTCCACTGATATGGTCGAGCAGCCAGCTGCTTATGAAATCCGCCACTTGTTGCGCCAGCACATTGCGTTGGACATCGTGAAGGTCCGTCCTGGCCCGGAAGCGCTTGATCGCCTCGGTGAGCAGGCGGTGTTCTTCGGCGTGCCGCGCCAGCCCGGGATAGGCCCAGCGTGCCATGAACTTCTCCTCGTGAGAGAAGTGCAGCCGCGTGTGGAGGATCAGTCCGTCCAGCACTTTGTCGAGGGCCGAGTCGACATTATCGGATTGGACGGCGTCGTATAGCAGGTTGGAGAGGCCACCAAGCTGGAGGTGCTCTATATCGAACTCGGCGATGCCGACGCACAGCTCTTCCATGTGTTCGATGAGCGGCATGGCTTCAGGCTGCCTCTTGCTTGCCGGTCAGCTCCGTTCGCAAGATCGCTTCGTCCGCCATGGCATTCCGGATGATGGCGCCGAGATCGAGAATCATGGCCACCATGCCGTCGCCCAGAATGGTCGCTCCGGAAACGCAATCGGCCCGGCGATACACCTTGCCCAGCGATTTGATCACCGTCTGGTGATTGCCGATCACCTGGTCGACGACCAGTCCGACGCGGTTGTCGGCGACATTGACAACGACGACCTGCTCCAGCGGCGGCCGTTCGCCTTCGAGGCGGAACAGTTCGCGTAGGCGGACAAGCGGAACGGACTTGCCGCGAACCTTGATCAGATTGCGCTCACGGCTGGTCGCAAAGGTGTCGTCTGTCAGTTCCAGGCACTCCTCGATAGCCGTCAGCGGGATGACGTAGGTCTCCTTCTCCGCATGCACCAGCAGGCCATCGATGATCGCCAGGGTCAGCGGCAGCGACAGGTCGATGCGTGTGCCGCAACGCGGCTCGCTCTGCACCGAGATCGATCCGCGCAGCGATTCCATTTCCCGCCGCACCACGTCCATCCCGACGCCGCGGCCGGACACGTCGGTGACATTGCTCGCGGTGGAGAAGCCGGGCTGGAAGATCAGGTCATAGATGGCCTTGTCCGACAGCTCGGCGTCGGCCGCGATCAGTCCCTTGTCTTTGGCCTTGGCGAGGATCTTCTCCTTGTCGAGGCCTTTGCCGTCGTCAATGATTGAGATCACCACACTGGCGCCGGCATGGGCGGCGGTCAGCTTGATGGTGCCTTTTGCAGGCTTGAAGAGTTGGGCCCGCTCGTCCGGCGTCTCGATACCGTGATCGATGCTGTTGCGGATGAGGTGAACGAGAGGGTCGCCCAGCCGGTCGATCACCGTTTTGTCGAGCTCCGTCTCGCCGCCTTCCGTCACCAGATCGATCTGCTTGCCGAGCCCGACCGACAGATCCCGCACCAGCCGCTTGAAGCGGCTGAAGGTGGTGCCGATTGGCATCATGCGGATGTTGAGGACGATGTCGCGCAACTCGTTGGTGAGGCGGTCTGCTTCCTCAACCGGAACCGCCAGGGTCATGTCGCCCATGGTGTGCGCAATCTGGCTGAGGCGGGCCTGGTTGATCACCAGCTCGCCCAGCAGATTTATGAGTGAATCCAGCTTCTCCGACGGCACGCGCACGCTTTCGCCGCGCGATACCTGTTGCTGCTTGGACAGCGTCTGCTGCTCTTTGAGCGCGGCCTCGACTTTGGCGCTCGTCACCACACCGTTCTCGACCAGCTGCTTGCCGAATTTGATGTGCTTTTCCAGCTGTTCGTCGACCTTGGAGGAGGGCAGGTCGCCGCGGCCGACCAGGATCTCGCCCAGGCGTGGGGTCGGCGAGTCCGGATTGCTCACGACCTCCGTCGAGATGTCGTCGATGTCGATCTGGCTGATGCTTTCGACGAAGACGAAGACATCGCGTATGGCGTTGAGATCCGCCGACGTGGTCAGGATGATGTCCCATGACAGGTAGCAGGATTCCGGGTCCCCCTGCTCCAGCGGTGGAATGGCATCGGCATGCGCCACGACGTGGCACTCGCCAAGCTCCCTCAACTCGTTAAGCAGCAGCAGCGGGTTGGTGCCGGTTGCAAACAGGCAGGGCTGCGGCACGAAGCGTATGCGGTAGGTGACCGAGGTTGCCTTCGATTTCACGCCAGAGACCGGCTTGGCGCTTTTTGCAGAGCTGGCGGCTGCCGCATCGATCTGCAGGTCTTGCAAGCGGCGGGTGATCTCGGCGATCTGATCGAGATCGGCAGGTGCGTCCTCGTCGCGATGCAGCATGGTGTCCACCTGGTCGCGATAGGCCAGCACCAGGTCGATCAGCTCCCGGGAGACCGCGAGCTGGCTGTTGCGGACTTTGTCGAGGATCGATTCCAGCCCGTGCGAGAAATTGGCCACCTCATCGAAGCCGAACATGCCGCTGGAGCCTTTCAGCGTGTGCACCGCCCGGAACAACCCGTTGATGGCGTCGCGGTCCTCCGGATTCTCCTCGATCACCAGAATCACCGATTCGATCTTGAGCAGCAGATCGTCGGCTTCGTGGCGGAAAGTGATGACGGCGGGATCATCCTGTCTCGTCATCCGAGCACCTTTTTGACGACGGCCACCAGCTTGTCTTTGTTGAACGGCTTCACCAACCAGCCGGTGGCACCGGCCTGCCGCCCCTTCTGCTTCATGCTTTCATCGGATTCCGTGGTAAGCAGAAGGGCAGGGATGAACTTGCCGCTCGGCGTCTGCCGCACGCGGCGGATGGCTTCGATGCCGTCTACATTCGGCATGTTGACGTCGAAGAGCAGCATATCAGGCGTTGTGGCCTGAAACTTGTCGAGAGCATCCTGGCCGTCGACGGCCTCGATCACATTGTATCCCGCGTCGGTCAACGCGATGCGGACGCACTGGCGTACGCTGGCCGAATCATCCGCCGTCATGATCGTCTTGGTCATTCTCAACCCCTCCCTTCGGCGGTTCCAAGGACGCGTGGTAGCAGGCCGGCGTGATCGATCACCTGGCACACCGCTTCGGACGGCTCGGCCACAGAGAATTTTACCTTGCGTGCCGTGAGGCCGGCGAAAGCCATGAGCAGGAACTGGAGGCCAGCCGCGTCGCATTCCGACACTTGGCCGAGATCGAACTTCGCTTCGCGCGCCTTTTCCAGGGCCGCGAGCATCTTGGGCTTGGCCTGTGCTAGCTCGTCAATGACGAGGCTGCCCTCGATGGCGATCTCGCTCGTCGAACCTTTTCTGCTGTGACTGATCTTCATGTTGTGCCCTCACGCACTGAGCCGCATGATCTCGCCCGCCATCGCCGACAGCGAGACGACGTGTTCGGCGG
>JBJKRM010000118.1:0-3610 GCA_046704685.1 Rhizomicrobium sp. | reverse complement strand
CTAGCCGGCGGGCGACCACCTCCATGCCGTCATTGTCGAATCCCATCCGGTTGATGACCGCTCCGTCCTCTTTCAGGCGATACATCCTGGGCTTGGGATTACCGGGTTGTGGACGGGGCGTGACCGTACCGCATTCGGCATACCCCAGCCCCATCCGCAGCATGGCCTGGAAGGCGCGGGCATTCTTGTCGAAACCGGCTGCTATTCCCAAGGGGTTGGGAAATTCCAGCCCGAGGACTTTGACCGCAAGTCGAGGATCGTCGGTCGGCGCCTTGGGCAAAAAAGCCCCGAACCGTGCGGCCAGCTCCACCGTTACATGATGGGCGGTCTCGGGCGGCAGGAGCCGTAGGGCTGCGACAGCAATATCCATCATGATCGGCCTCTAGACGAAAACACCCCTAAAGTGCTAATTCCTATCGCGAGAGAAGCTATAGGAACAGGAGCCGACAACAGGGATCGCCTTCTCAGTTTGCGGATCGGCACTGGCCGAGTCGCTGTTCCGCTTATCCGACCATGGAGGCCGACATGTGCAAGCTGCGTTTTGGCACAACTGCAAACGATCCAATGGAATCGAAACCATGCTGACGCATAAGCAAATCTGGAGCGCCATCGACGCGCTGGCCGCGAAGAATAAACTCTCCGCGTCGGGACTGGCCAAGCAAGCCGGGCTGGATCCCACCACATTCAACAAGTCCAAGCGCGGCGCGCCGAACGGCAAGCTGCGCTGGCCGTCCACCGAAAGCATCTCGAAGATCCTCGCTGCCACGAATTCGCCCCTTGAAGAATTCGTGGCCCTGGTGAGCAAGGAAGGCGGCGCGATGGGGCCGGTGCGGCTGGTGCCGCTGGTCGGCATGGCGCAAGCCGGTAGCCGCGGCTTCTTCGACGATGCGGGATTTCCCGCCGGCAGCGGCTGGGACGAAATCCCGTTTCCCGAACTGGGCGACGAGCACGCCTATGCGTTGTAAGTGACCGGCGATTCCATGCTGCCGGTCTATCGCGACGGCGACCGCATCGTGATCTCGCCGGCAGCAACGCCGCGGCGCGGCGACCGCGTGGTGGTGAAGACCCTGGCGGGCGAAGTGCTGGCCAAGCAGTTGGCGCGGCTGACGGCGCAGCGCGTGGACCTCAAGTCGCTCAATCCGGCGTATGAGGATCGCTCCTTCGCACTGCAGGATCTGGCCTTCATCCACCGCATCATCTGGGCGAGCCAGTAGACGAATAGCGAATAGGGAATGCGCGACTGTTGCGACGGCGCCGCTGAATGGCCGTGACTGGCGCTTCTGGTCTCAACGGGGAATTTGGGACGGCTTCCGGATATTAGACCGGGGGATGAAATGCGCTTACTGTTGTTGTTCGCATGTCCGCCAGTTGGCCCAGAGACCTTGGTCGGGTACTAATGCAACATGCGCCTGTACTACGTTGGACCCGCTGTGGACATCAAAACGATGACGCAAAGCGCCATCGATGCGAAGACACGCGAAGCCGTAGCGCCCATAGCGGATTTGATCAACTCATACCTTTTGAAGGATGGCTTCGAAGCCATATTTGGCTTCACGGGGCTGAATCCGCCGTACCCGCCTCTCGCGGTCAACCAGGAAAAATATGGGCGATATCGCGTTAAGTGGTTTCAGTCGGAACAGGAACTGCGCTCGGCGATCACCAAAGCTGCCAATCCAGTTTGTGATTCCGACTATTACATGTTCCGTTCACTGCTAAGTTGCCGATCCGTATTTTTTGGCTACGACGGACAAGCATTCCTTTGTTTGCATGTTGAGGACGAGCCGCCAAAATCGCCCGACGCGACCCTCATGTTCATTGAAGAACGATCTGATCTGCTGATTTCGTCCGACTACTTCGATGGCGTCGCTCTCGTTGATGAACCCACAGAGTTGGATTGAGCGGTTGCTGCGTGCGCATCGGCTGAATAACAAATCGCCGCTACGCGCTCCCCCGCTTCCGCCTTCGCCCTGCGGGCTATGGCGGACAAGTCGCGGGGGCAGAAAAGGGGCGGCGGCGCCGAGGCAATCCGGTCAATCAATCGAATAGTCCGATCGCGCGGCAACGCCTGCAGGTCTTGACTTTTGCCTATATACTCTATCAAATAGAGTACTCTATTGCAGCCTCGGGAGTCACGATGGCCTCGCTCGTCCCGCTCACGCAACAGTCCGCCACCACCATCTTCTGGGTCAGCTACTGCGCCTGGATCGCCATGGAGGTCTGGATCTTCAGCCGCGATCGGCGCGCGGCCTCCGGCCAGAAGAGGGACCGCGGCAGCTTCTTCTTCATCGTGCTGTCGATCTCGATCGGCATGACCTTCGCCTTCATGGCCCCGCATCTGTGGCCGTGGGCGAAGATGAACCTGCCCGCCCTGCCCCGCTTCTGGACGGCCATCACCATGATCTGGGGCGGCATCTTTTTGCGCATCTGGGCCGTGCTCACGCTGGGGCGCCACTTTCGCACCTCGGTGCGCATCCTCGACGACCACAAGCTGGTGACCCACGGGCCGTACCGCTTCCTGCGCCATCCGTCCTACACCGGCGGGCTGATCACCGTCGCCGGAATCGGCCTGGCGCTGGCCAACTGGATTTCGCTGGCGGCGGCGTTCGGCGGCATCTTCATCGGCTACAGCGTGCGCATCCTGGTTGAGGAGAAGGCGCTGCGCGAGCATTTTGGTGAAGCTTTCGAAGCGCACCGCAAGCGCACCTGGGCGGTCATTCCGTTCGTGTGGTGAGGTGGCGCACAAAAATCCCAGTGTCATCGCCCGCAAATGCGGGCGATCCAGTTGCCGCCCGACACAGCGTGGGTGATGTGACAGTGCCCTACTTCGAACAACACAACTGTTTCACCTGGATGGCCCGCATTTGCGGGCCATGACAAGTGTGTGTGATCAGGGAAGATCCCACTCGCTCTACGCCGCGAACTCGCCCGCCAGGGCGCGGTCGATCAGCGCTGCTGTTTCGCTACAGCCGAACAATACCGCAAAGGAGCCGAAGCGTGGGCCCTGGCTCTGGCCGAACAACACCTCGTAGATCGTCTTGAACCAATTGCGCAACGGTTCGAAGGCGTGCTTCTTGCCGATCTCGTAAATCTCGAACTGCACTTTTTCGGCGTCGCGTTCGGCGCCAAAGCCGCGCAGCTTTTCGGCCAGCTCAGCAAGCGCGACGCGCTCCTTGTCGGTCGGGGCCCGGTATTTCTTGGTCGGCTTGACGAAGTCCTCGTAATAGCGGCCGGCATAGCCCACCAGCTTGTCGAGGCCGGGATTGCGCTCCGGCGAGGCGTCCGGCGCATAGGCGCGGATGTAGCCCCACAACACATCGCGATTGTGCGCCTTGGAGGCGCTGACCAGGTTGAGCAGCAGCGCGAAGCTCACCGGATAAGACTCCGCCGGCGGGTTGCCGCGGTGGTTGTGGAACACCGGGTTCTCCAGCTTCTTCGCAGGCGTGTCGTCCTTGGTGCCATAGGCGGCGAGGAAGGCGATGTAATCATCGACCGCCTTGGGAATGACGTCGAAGTACATCTTCTTGGCGACGCGCGGCTTCTGATACATGAAGAGCGACAGGCTCTCTTCCGTGCCATAGGTCAGCCATTCGTCGACCGAAAGCCCGTTGCC
>JBJKRM010000117.1:0-3893 GCA_046704685.1 Rhizomicrobium sp. | reverse complement strand
TTGTAGCACGCACCGGGAGTTCCGCTTGCGGAGCGCTCGGCGTGTTCACTTTGCGGGGAAGGGGCCCTTTGCGGGCCTAAATCCACTCGACCTTCAGGATTTCGTAGGAGCGTGCGCCGCCCGGCGTCGCGACTTCTACGGTATCGCCTTTGCTCTTGCCAATGATGGCACGTGCGATCGGCGAAGATATGGAAATCCGGCCGTTCTTCGCATTGGCCTCGAGATCGCCGACGATCTGGAACTTGCGCTCCTCATCGGTATCTTCGTCCACAAGGGTGACGGTGGCGCCGAACTTCACCGTAGATCCGGACAGTTTGGACACGTCAATGACGTCAGCGCGACCGATCTGGTCCTCGAGTTCTATGACACGGCCTTCGATGAAGGCTTGTCGTTCCTTCGCGGCGTGGTATTCGGCATTTTCAGACAGATCACCATGGGCGCGCGCCTCCGCGATCATTCGGATGGTCGCTGGCCGTTCCACCGTCTTGAGCTGATTGATCTCCTGTTCCAGGGCCTTGTAGCCCGAGGCGGTCATCGGTATGCGTTCCATGGCGTCACTGATCCTGTTGTCGGCAAAGCCTCTCCCTCCCGCCTCACGCAGGCCCTCCGGCCGGATGCGGTAGTGAAAGGATTCCGCTAAGCTTCTGTCATCCCAGGGAAATCACTTCCCCTATGCGTAGCGGATACGGCCAAACTCTAAAGCCGGACAAAGGCGACTGCAAGGTGGCAGCTTTCGCAAGATGCCTGGGCGCCGGCACATGATTGTTAATCGGCCAGGAAGTCCTCTTGAGGCCGGTATTGCAGGGGCCGGACATCGAGCGAGCCGGCCCGCAAGGCGGCGATGGCTTCCGTGGCCGCCGCCGCTCCGGCCATGGTGGTGTAGTAGGGCACCTTCATGGTCAGGGCGGTTCTGCGGATGGACATCGAATCGCTGACCGCGCGCGCGCCTTGCGTGGTATTAAACACGAGCTGCACTTCGCCATTCTTGATCGCATCGACGATGTGGGGACGTCCTTCGCGGACCTTGTTGATCACCTTTACCGGCAGTCCTTCCGCTTCCAACACCTTGGCGGTGCCGCGTGTGGCGAGCAATTGGAACCCCATGCTTACCAGGGCGCGAGCGGGTTCGACGACATCCTGCTTGTCGGCCTCGCGCAGGGAGTTGTACACGGTTCCGGATTGCGGCAGCTTCTGACCGGCGCCGATCTGGCTTTTGGCAAAAGCGCGGCCGAAATTGGAATCGCGGCCCATCACCTCGCCTGTCGACCGCATTTCCGGACCAAGAATAGTGTCGACTCCCGGGAAGCGGGCGAAGGGCAGCACGGCCTCCTTGACACAGATACGGTTGGTCTTGGTGCGCGAATGGGGAATTTCGGCCAGGGTCTCTCCGGCCATGACACGGGCAGCGATCGCGGCGATCGGCAGGTTGATGGCCTTGGCGACAAAGGGGACCGTGCGGCTGGCGCGAGGATTGACCTCCAGCACAAAGATGTCGCCGCCGTTCTGCACGGCGTACTGCACGTTCATCAGCCCGCGCACGTTGAGCGCGCGCGCCATGGCGATGGTCTGGCGCTCGATCTCCTTGATGGTCTCGCGCTTCAACGAATGGGGCGGAATGGCGCAAGCAGAGTCGCCGGAATGCACGCCCGCTTCCTCGATGTGCTCCATGATGCCTGCAATGAACACTTCGCCGCCGGCATCGCAGATGGCGTCCACATCGATCTCGATGGCTCGGTTGAGGAAACCATCGATCAGCACCGGATTCTTGCCGGAGATGGCGAAAAGCTCGCCGGATTGCACCGCGGTCTTCAGCCGTTCCTCGCTGGTTACCACCACCATGCCGCGTCCGCCCAGAACATAAGACGGGCGCAGGATGACGGGATAACCGATCTCCTTGGCCGCTGCGATGGTCTCTTCGGCAGTCATCGCCGTGGCATTGCGCGGCTGCTTGAGCCCGAGTTCCTGCAGCATTTTCTGGAAGCGCTTGCGGTCTTCGGCGAGGTCGATGGCGTCGGCCGATGTGCCGAGGATCGGCACCCCTTCCTCCACCAGCCGGTTGGCGAGCTTGAGCGGCGTCTGCCCGCCGAACTGCACAATGACGCCGGCAAGCGTTCCGTTTTCTCGCTCCTTGTTGACGATCTCGAGCACGTCCTCTGCCGTCAGCGGCTCGAAATAGAGGCGGTCCGAGGTGTCGTAATCGGTCGAGACCGTCTCGGGATTGCAGTTGACCATGATGGTCTCATAGCCCTGCTCCGACAGGGAGAAGGCCGCATGGCAGCAGCAGTAGTCGAACTCGAAGCCTTGCCCGATGCGGTTGGGACCGCCGCCCAGGATAATGATCTTCTTGGCATCGGTCGGTTGGCTTTCGCATTCCGGCGCCACGCCGGTTTCGTAGCTCGAATACATATAGGGCGTTAGGGCCGTGAACTCGGCAGCGCAGGTGTCGATCCGCTTGTAGACCGGGCGAACGCCCTCATGGATGCGCGTGTAGCGCACCTCTTTCTCGGTCCTTCCAGTCAGCTTCGCCAAGCGCTTGTCGGAGAAGCCCATCGCCTTCAGACGTCGCAACCCGGTAGCGTCCCGCGGCAGGCCGAAGCTCTTCACCTCGGCTTCGACCTTGATAATGGATTCGATCTCGCCCAGGAACCACGGGTCGTATTTGGTGATGGCGGCGATCTCGCTGGTCGGCATTCCCTGACGCATCGCTTGCGCGACGTAACGGATGCGGTCCGGCGTGGTGCGGGCCAGCACGTCGGCGATGTCGGCATGATCCTCGGGCAGCGCGATCTCATCGAGGCCGCTGAGGCCGGTTTCCAGCGAGCGCAGCGCTTTCTGCAGGGATTCAGCGAAGGTCCGGCCGATCGCCATCGCTTCGCCGACCGATTTCATGGAAGTGGTCAAGGCCGGCTCGGCGCCGGGGAATTTCTCGAAGGCGAAGCGCGGGATCTTGGTGACGACATAGTCGATGGTCGGCTCGAAGGAGGCCGGAGTCACCTGGGTGATGTCGTTCTGCAGTTCGTCCAGCGTGTAGCCGACCGCCAGCTTGGCGGCGACCTTGGCGATGGGGAAGCCGGTGGCCTTGGAGGCCAGGGCCGATGAACGCGAGACGCGCGGATTCATCTCGATGATCACCATCCGTCCGTCGGCGGGATTGATGGCAAACTGCACATTGGAGCCGCCGGTCTCGACGCCGATCTCCCGCAGCACGGCGATGGAGGCCGAGCGCATGCACTGGTATTCCTTGTCGGTGAGGGTCAGAGCCGGGGCGATGGTGATGGAATCGCCGGTGTGCACGCCCATCGGATCGACGTTCTCGATGGAGCAGATGATGATGGCGTTGTCCGCCTTGTCGCGCACCACCTCCATCTCGAATTCTTTCCAGCCGAGGACGGATTCCTCGATCAGCACCTCGTTGACCGGCGAGGCGTCGAGGCCGGCTTCGACGATCTCGAAGAACTCTTCGCGGTTGTAGGCAATGCCGCCGCCGGTTCCGCCCATGGTGAAGGAGGGGCGGATCACCGCCGGCAGGCCGACGTGGTCGAGGGCCTCCAGAGCGCGGGTGAAGGCTTCCGGCGACAGTTCCATCACTGGATTGTTCTGGTCGTCGTAGAGGAAGTTGCCGGCGGAATCCTTCTTGTGCCGCAGATAACCCTTGAGGGTGATGCCGCGCGGCACATCAAGGCCGATCTTCAGCATGGCTTGGCGGAACTGCTCGCGGTCTTCCGCCTTGTCGATCGCCGTGGCGGAGGCGCCGATCAGCTCGACGTCGTATTTCTCCAGGATGCCGCGCTTGCGCAAGGTGAGTGCCGCGTTGAGCGCCGTCTGGCCGCCCATGGTGGGCAGCAGCGCGAACACCTTGCCCGCCGGCACATTGGGCCGCTCCCGGGCGATGA
>JBJKRM010000116.1:0-4029 GCA_046704685.1 Rhizomicrobium sp. | reverse complement strand
TGCAAGCGCTTGGCGCGGGAGACCTGCCAATGGCCGTTCTGCACCAGACGCACTCGACCATTGTTTATTCTGTGTCGCCGGGCTCTGATGGCGGCCCTGCTCAATATCAACTTGCCGGGAATCCTTTGCCGGAAACGGGCCAGCCACTGCGTACGCGCTCGGGCGACGCTTTAATGACACAGTACGCAGGAATCATGTTGGCGATTCGAGTCGCCGACTGCATGCCCATTCTTATGATCGATCGCGAAAAGCACGCGGTCGCCGCCGTGCATCCGGCATGGCGTGGGGCGCTCAACCGGATTGTTGAAAAGACCGCGGGAGAGATGTGCCGGATGTTCAATTCGCAGCCGGAAAACCTGATGGCAGCCATCGGGCCTTCGATCCGCAGGTGCTGCTATGAAGTGGGCCCGGAAGTGGTTGACGCTTTCTGTGGGAGTTTCCCAAATGGCGAGGATTTCTTTCACAAGGTGCTGGCAACGCCCGAGGAGGCCCGAATGGCTTTGCGCTACCAGACCCTTTTTTCGCTTCAGGCGCCGCCAGGGCATCAGGCAGAGGAGGCACTGGCAAAGGTGCATCTTGATCTGGCAGCCGTGGCGCGATTTCAACTGGAACACGCCGGTATTTCGTCTCGGCAGATTTTCACCGCGGATTACTGCACGGCCTGCCGGACCGATCTCTTCTTTTCCTATCGTAAGGAAGGAAGCCTGGCCGGCCGCATGATGGCCGTGATCGGAATGCGGCCACCATCATAGAAGGTCGGGACTTCAGGCCCGACGTGAGCACCTGCACACCATCACATTTTCCCAGAAAGAATACTCGCGCTTACGCCGGCGGTTGCGGCCGCGCAGCCTCGGCCGGCACGGTGATGCCTTCCGTACTGGCCAGGCGCAGCTGGCCGCATGCCGCCATCACATCCTGACCGCGTGAAATGCGGATATAGGCAGGAACGTTGTGGTCCCGAAGAACCTCCTGGAAAGCCAGCACACGCCCCAGCGGTGATGGCCGGTACGGCAACTCGGCCCCGGGATTGAACGGGATCAGATTGAGCTTGCACTTGAGGCCTTTTACCAGCGCCGCCACGCGGCGGGCATCGTCATCAGAATCGTTGATCCCATCGAGCAGCACATATTCAAAAGTCAGATACTCGCGCGGGCCGAGCGGAAATTCGCGGCAGGCCTGGAGCAACTCGCTCAAAGGATATTTGCGGTTCAGCGGCATCAGGGCCGTTCGCTGCTCATCGCTCGATGCATTCAGGGAAATCGCCAGCTTGGGCCGCACCGTTTCCTGCGCCAATTTGCGAATTTGCGGCACAATGCCCGCAGTAGAAACTGTCATCCGGCGAAGTGCCAACGCCACGCCGTTCGAATCGGAAAGAATCCTGACAGCTTTCATAACGGCTTCCAGGTTCAACAGCGGCTCACCCATGCCCATGAAAACCAGGTTTACGGGAGAGTCGGACGGAACCTGCTGAGCCTCGAGCACAGATACCACCTCGCCCACGATTTCGCCTGCCGTCAGGTTACGCTTTACCCCCAGCAGTGCCGTGAAACAGAATTGGCAGCCGACGGCACAGCCCACCTGGCTGGAAAGGCACAGCGTGACGCGGCGATCAATTGGCATGTAGACGGTTTCGATCTTCTCGCCGTCCTCAAGCGAAAGCAGGTAACGAACCGAGCCGTCCCGGGACGCAACTCGCGCCGTGATCCCGGGATATTCAACCCGGTAGCGGGAGACGAGCAACCGCCGGAAATCTGCCGGCAGGTCCGTGCACTGACCTAAATCGCGCACCCGGCGGGCATAAAGATTGCGAAACAGTTGCGCCCCACGGAATTTCGGCTGGCCGCAATCAACCGCCAATTTTTCGAGTTCAGCTTTGTCGAGGCCAAAGAGATTTTCTTCAGTGGCTTCGATGTCTTGTTTCATAAGTCTGACTTCAGTCTGGCATCAATCTGCACTCATGGTATGGCGGCGGAAATTTTCTGGATACATAGTCGCCCTACTTCAGTATATCTTACATTTTATAAGCTTCCCCTTGCGCTGAGAAAGGACAGCTATGAGTCCGCGCCGAGTCGATCATGAGCTTACCGCACGACGCCGGGACGCCTTGATCAAGGCGGGTTACGCCGAAATTCTGGAAAAAGGCCTGCACGCCACGACCATCGATTCCGTGGTGGCACGCGCCAATTCCAGCAAGGGCGGAGCCCTCCACTATTTCCACACCAAAGAAGACCTTTTTTACGCCGTTCTGGAATGGCTCCTGGGCGAACTCACCCGCAGCCTGGATCAAGTGGCGGCCAGCCAGGAATCTCCCCGCGCGCGCCTGGCCGCTGAACTCGAATTGCTGTTTCACAGCACCGAAGTGAATCGCAAGCTGTACCTGGTGCTGTTTGATTACGTCACGCTTGGCGCCCGCTCGGAACGCTTTCGCAAGCTGTTCCGCGATTTCTTTGAGAAATGCCGCAAACGCGATTCGCAGATTATTGCCGAAGGGATCCGGCTGCAGGAATTTCGCCGCATCCGGCCCGAAGACGCCGCAGCGACCATCCGCGCCCTCGTCGACGGCTATTGCCTGCAGTGGCTGATGGACCCGGGAAGACATCCGGTAGAAGCCTACCGCGACCGCTGCGGCGCCGTCCTGGGCGCATACCTGCTGCGCGGTCAGGGAGCGTAGAGGCCCATCGCCTGGTAGTGCGGTTCCCTGGGTTTTGGCGGCTGCGGTTTTTCTGAAGCTTTAAGGACTTCATCATGAACGGCATCTATCGAATTTTCCGATGGCCGGTCTTTCTCAGCCTTGCCGTCATTCTGTCAACAGCGTATTATGCCCGCGCACGTGCTCAGGGCACGACTCCATCCAGCGCTTCGGCAAAAGTCCCCGGGGTGGTCATTGACCACAGCCCGGCTGCTTCCGGGCGTTACATCGGGTCGCCGAGCCTGGTAATTCTTCCCGACGGCGATTATCTCGCCTCGCACGACTTCTTCGGCCCGAAGAGCGGTTCGAAGACCTGTGCAACCACGGTCGTCTTTCGCTCAACCGACCGGGGCGCAACATGGCACAAACGCGCGCAGGTGCAATGCGCCTTCTGGTCGAACCTCTTTGTGCACGGGGGCGCCGTCTATCTGATGGGAACCACGGCCGAGAACGGGCGGATCGTCATCCGCCGCTCGCGGGACGATGGCAAGACCTGGACGCACCCGGATACAAGCCGCACCGGCCTCCTGACGCCCACGGGACACTGGCACACCGCGCCCGTCCCGGTGGTGGAGCACGACGGCCGTTTGTGGCGCGCCTTTGAAAATGTGAACATCAAGCTGCCCTGGGGCAAGCACTTCCGAGCCGGCATGCTGTCCGTACCGGAAAATGATAACTTGCTCGTCAGGGCCAACTGGACCTTCAGCAATTTCATGCCGCGCAATCCGAAGTGGCTGGATGGGAATTTTGGCGGATGGCTCGAAGGCAACGCCGTGCTGACGCCGGGCGGAAACATCGTGGACGTGCTGCGCGTTGACGTTTCGCACCTACCGGAAAAAGTGGCGATCGTCAAAGTCAGCGCCAACGGCCGCAAGGTCTCATTTAATCCCACCACCGGTTTCATCAATTTCCCGGGCGGCGCAACCAAATTCACGATCCGCCATGATCCTGATGGCGTGGGTTACTGGACGCTGGCCAACATTGTGACTCCGCATGACGCGGCTCTCGTCAGCGGCTCGGTCAAACCCGCCGCCATTCGCAACACCCTGGCGCTCCTTTACAGCCCCAATCTGCGCAATTGGCAAGTGCGCAGCATCATTCTGCATCACCCGGACATCACCCACCACGCGTTTCAATACGTCGACTGGCAATTCGACGGCAAGGACATCATCGCGGTGGTCCGCACGGCTTATGACGACGGACTGGGCGGCGCGCACACCTACCACGATGCCAATTTCCTTACCTTTTACCGGATCAGGAATTTCAGAACATTGAAAATGAACGAGGCCAGCCCTGCTGACCAGCCGACCCGTTAAACCGGCCCTTCTCCATCAAGGCCG
>JBJKRM010000115.1:0-2796 GCA_046704685.1 Rhizomicrobium sp. | reverse complement strand
GGTTCGCTGGCGGAAGTCACGGTGCAGTTGGTGGAGTCCGTGATCGCGCAGAGCAAGAGATGATGCAAAAGGAGCCGCATGAGATTCAAGGGTGGGCGGTGCGTCTTCTTAGAGTCCCTAACAAAATGAACGTCGTCCCAAGGCGCTGCCGGCCGGCAAGCCGACGGCAGTTCATTTTGTTAGGGGCTCTTGTTTGTCATTAGTCATTAGTCATTTGACATTTCGTCATTGCTACCGATACCTGTCCACGATGGCCTGCATCTTGTCGGCATTCTGCTCCATCTCGGCGACCATCTTGAACTGCGTGCGAGCGCGGTCGAGATTGTGGCCCGGCCGATGCGTGCGGAAGTAGACATCCCCTTCCAGGAAGTCGGTCAAAAACCGGATGCCGATCTCAAACGTGATGAGCTTGCCGCTGAAGGCAAGCAGATCAATCTCGCGGCGGCTCAGGAACGCCTCGCCGTTTGAATTGCACGCCCGGACGTAGCCGCGGACCAGCCGCTCGAACATCCCCAGGTCGCAATGCACCTTGGCCAGGTCCCGCTCATCCTCCAGCGCCGTCGATGCGCCCACGCGAACCGAATCGCCGAAGTCGTAGAGTGCAAGGCCAGGCATCACCGTGTCCAGATCGATCACGCAGACGGCCTTGCCGGTGTCATCGTCGAACATGACGTTGTTGAACTTTGTATCGTTGTGCGTGATGCGCTCGGTAAGCTCGCCCTTTTCCAGCAGGTCGATCAGCACCGATGTGTCGCCCTGCCGGCCCAGCGCAAAATCAATCTCGGCTTTAGCGCCCGCGGCTCGGTTCGCGCTGTCGGCATCGACGGCGGCCGCAAGCTTCGCAAAACGCCGCGGCGTGTGGTGGAAATGCGGAATCGTGTCGTGCAGCCGCCCTCCGGGCAGGTCCGCCAGTTGTCGCTGGAAGTTGCCGAACGCTCCGGCGGCGCTCTCGACGTGATCCAGGTTCTCAACCTGGTCGTACGTCCGCGCACGCTCGATGAACAGGTACGTCCGCCAGTACTCACCTTCGGGGGTGCGGTAGTAGCTCTTGTCGTCCATGGTCGGCACCAGCGTGAGGCTCCGGCGGTCGGGGTCGCCGCCGGCGCGCTCGATCTTGGCGCGCAGGTGGCTTGTGACGCGCTGAACGTTCTCCATGAGTTCCTGCGGGCGCGTGAAGACCTTCTGGTTGATCCACTGGTGGATATAGCTCCTCTGGCCGCTGTGTGTGCGGTAAGTAGCTTTGTAAGTTGCGTTTATGTGTCCGGTGCCCCAGGGCTGGTGATCGAGCATCTTCCCGCCAATCTGGAAATGCCGCGATATCGCCGGGATGTCGTGAACGGATGAGTTTGTCATATGCTTGCATTATATTACAGTTGGACGATCATGGCGGCCAAACGACGCTGAACTTCGGCGATATCATCGCGGTTGGACAGGTCCAGGACGCCGGCGTGGACCATCGGCGCCTGATAGGCGACGCCGAGGCGATCTATGCAGTACTGGACGGCGTCGGTGATCTCATACTCGCCGCGGGAGGATGGTGCGATGCGCCGGCATGCCTCGAAAACCGACGGCCCGTGCCGCCACACGCTCATGCTGACGCAGATTGGCGGCGCCATGGCGGCCATGGTCGCGGCGTCGGGCTTCTCGATGACCTGCTTGAGCGTGCCGTCGGGATTGAACTTCAGCACCGCGTACTTGGCGATTCGCTCAGCCGGGATGTTGGACTGGGCGACAAGCGCATCCCGCTCGAATGCCGGCAGGCCCGGCGAGCCGAGCCGCCGCATCGCGACGAGCGAGTCCAGCGGGTAATAGTTGTCGCCGTTGAGACTGATGAACTCATCACCATCGGCGAACGCCTCGGCCGCCGCGACGGCGTTGGCGGTGCCAAGTGGCTGTTCCTGGATGGCAAATCCGATGCCCACACGGCGCGGATGCACCGCGCGCGTGTAATAGTTGCGGATCGCGTCGTGCTCGGGCCCGATGACCAGGCAGATGCGGCGATACCCGGCATCGGCAAGCCCGCTGATCACGTAATCCAAAAACGGGCGCTCGCCGGCCAGGGGGATCATCGCCTTGGCGCCGGCGGATGCGGCGGCCGCCTGCGCCGCGGTCAAATTGGCCTGTGCGGCCTGGCGCATCCGCGTCCCAAGCCCGCGGGCAAGTATGACCGCCTTGTCTGTCAGACCTTTCTCCACGAAGCATGCTCCTGAAGCACTTGTCTTTCTTGAAGAGCAGCATCATACGCCAAACGAAGCGGAATTCCAGCCACTGCAGGTTGGTATGGGCATCATGCACCTCGTTGCCGCGACTGCGCCGTGCGCTGGCGGTTGTTGACGCGCCCGCGGCGATTCCGCACAATAGAGGCATGGAATCAGGCCGGGCAATGGTCGAGCCCCCCACTTCTGCGCAGGCCGGCGGCGCGCATCGCAGGCGCCTTGGGTTCGTGCATCGCGTCCCAACAAAGCACTTCAATGCGTGGTGCGCGGCAGCGGGCTTGGCGCTTCTTGCAGCGGTTGTGGGCGTTCGCCAGATGACCAGCCCGACGCTCATCGACTTCGGGCAATACTACATGGGCGGTCTGGCGGCCCGCCATCATCTGGGCCAGGATATGTACGCTGACCCTATTGCCGGCAGCCGCTACAACGCGGGGGAGCCCAGAGGCTCCACGCCGCATGCTTCCTACGACCAGTTGGCTAATCGCTATGGCGTCGGCGATACTTACCGCTTCATCCAGTCGCCGCCGGTCTCGGTGCTGCTGATACCGCTGACGTGGCTGAATTACCATCATGCCTATTT
>JBJKRM010000114.1:0-16347 GCA_046704685.1 Rhizomicrobium sp. | reverse complement strand
CCCTGGTCGTTGCAGCCGGTTCTGTGGCGGCGACGCCCCTGGTTTTGTCATTGCCGGTCGCCGCGCTCTGGATTGCGGGTCTCGTCGCGGCCCGCGCCAGGCAGCAAGCGCCGTCCCTCAAGCTGCTCGCCTTGATGGTGCTGTGGGCCAATCTCAGCGCAAGCTTTCTCGCCGGACTGGCCTTGCTGATGGTTCTGGGCGCCGAGGCGATGTTCGAAACCCGTGATGCGCCCCGGCGCGCTTGGGGGATTTTTGCCGCCAGCGCGTTCATTGCCGCGATGGTGACGCCCTATGGCGTCGAAGGGGTCCTCTATGCCGTCCGTCATTTTGTCTTGCCGGGCGGCGGTCCGATCCAAACCCTGTTGCCGTTGCTGTTGGCGCTGCCGGCTGTGGCGATCATGGTGCAGCATCGCACCGCCATCTGGCCGTTTCGTGCAGCAGCCGCAGCTACCCTGTTCGCCGGGGCGCTCTTTGCGCCCGATTGGCGGCTGCTGTTCGCCTTGGCGGCGCCGTTTCTGCTGGCCGATCCTCTGGCGGCGGTGTTTCGTCAGCAGGGCTTACGATCTGGCGTTGCCGTCCGTGCCGGAGCCGTGTTCGCGGCTCTGGGCTTGGCCGCGCTGGTGCTGCGTCTGGCGATTCCCGTGGTGCGCGGCGACGGGCCGGCCAGACCGCGCACCGCCTTTGCAGCCGTTCCTGCCACCCTGGTGCGCAGTGCCGTTCTCAACGATCCCGCCTTCGGTGGCTTTTTGATCTTCCACCACGCCCGCCCCTTCATCGACGACCGCACGCTCTACAGCCGGAGCTTTCGCCAGCGCTATGCCAGGATGGCCCATCCCGATACGGGCTTGCTGAAGACGGACCTCGCGAAATATCGGATCCAGTGGACAATCTTTGCACCAAGCGATCCCGCGGTGGCCGCCATGGACGCGCTCAGCGGGTGGCACCGGCTTTATGCGGACCGCTGGGCGGTCGTGCATGTGAGGAATGATGCGTCATGACCGACAAGCAGGAGCAGTACCGGGAACTCCTTCTCCAGGCGCGAAGCCTGTTCGAAGGCATGCGGGATCCCATCGCCAACGCGGCCAATCTCGCCGCCTTGCTGTGGCATGGATTGCCCGGCCTCAATTGGGCCGGATTCTACTTCGTCAAATCCGATGAGCTGATCCTGGGTCCCTTCCAGGGCAAGCCCGCCTGCGTGCGCATCGCGATGGGCAAGGGCGTTTGCGGCAGCGCCGCCGCTTCGGCGCAAAGCCTGATCGTGCCCGACGTGCACGCCTTTGACGGCCACATCGCCTGTGACAGCGCCTCCAATTCGGAACTGGTGGTGCCGCTGATCCGTGCCGGCCGGGTGATCGGGGTGCTTGATCTCGACAGCCCGCACTTGGACCGCTTCGACGCTGCTGATGCGGCCGGGCTGGAGGCCCTGGCGCAGGCCTGGCTTGCAGCCAGCGACGAGCGCTGACCCAAGAAAGAAAAAGGGCGGCGCTTACGCCGCCCAAGTCCAGGGAGGAGTGACCAGCACTCACAAAATCTCGGCGGGAAGGTGTCCCGCGCGAGGGCAGTGAGAGCACTTTACCGCAAGACGACGGCGCTTACCAGAAAAACCTGACAGCGCTTTCCAATTTTGCCAAAACGACAGCAACTGCAGGTGCTTAGGTTTTATAATCTTATTGCAGGGCGGCGTCGGGAGGGGGAACCGTGGACTCGCGCACCACCAGCTCGTGGTCCAGCTGACGTTCCAGGGCGGTGTCGGATTTCTGGATCAGCATGGAGACCGCCGCCTCGGCCATCTCGCGGATTGGTTGGCGGCAGGTGGTCAGCCGCGGCGACACCACCTGCGCCACCAGAGAGTCATCGAAGCCGGCGACCGAAAGCTGTTGCGGAATCTGCAGGTTGAATCGCTGCGAGGCCGCCAGCACCGCCGCCGCCATGTCGTCATTGCCGGCGAAGATCGCGGTCGGACGGTTCTTGAGCGACAGCAGCTGTTCGCCCGCTTCCATGCCCGACTGGTAGGAGAAGAAGCCCTGAACGCAGAGTTCTTCATCGAGCGGAATCCCGGCGTGCTCGAGCGCCGCGCGATAGCCGGCGAAGCGCGCCATGGCGGCGCCGTGATGGGGATGGCCCTTGATGAAGGCGATGCGCTTGTGGCCTAGGCCGATGAGATAGGCGGTCATGTCGTAAGCCGCCTTGAAATCGTCGATCCGCACGTCGGAGGCACCTGACATCGGCTTTTCGGGTGCGATGCGGATGAAGGGGGTCTTGGCGCGGTTGAGCGCCTCGATCACCGACGGCGTGTCGCACAGGGGCGGTGTCAGGATGACGCCGTGCAGCGATGATTCGGTGACCAGCGAATGGACCTGGCGCCCGATATTGGGGTTGGACGCATCCAGCGACTCGACGATGAGGTGATAGCCTTCTTCGCGGCAACGGGTGAGGACGCCGACCTGCAGCGCCGCGATATAGCCCGCCGACGGATTATCGTAGAGCAGGCCGATCAGGAAGGAGCGTTCGCTCGCCAGTCCGCGGGCGAAAATGTTGGGGCGATAGGAAAGGGCTTCCACCGCCTCCATCACCTTTTCGCGTGTCGCGTCGCTGACATTGGATTGCCGGTTGACGACCCGGGAGACCGTCTTGATCGACACGCCGGCGCGCTTCGCCACATCGTAGATGCTGGCAGGCTTCGGACTTTGCTCGGGAGATGTGGGTTTCACGGCTTTGGGTGGGTCTATGGGATCGGCACCAAGCTATCGCACAGCTCGGCCAATCATAGCCAGGGCCCAGCCAGAAACCAGCCATCCGGAGGCAATTCGCCCCATGCCCTGTCCCAAAGCCAGGACAAAAGACGTTCAGACCTGGCCAAGCTTCGTGGCCTTGCGGCGGTCAAGGGAAATCAGGGCCGGAAAAGCGGGTTTAAGCAAAGAAGCCGATCGTTTGGGAGTGGCGCACCCGACAGGATTCGAACCTGTGACCTCTGCCTTCGGAGGGCAGCACTCTATCCAGCTGAGCTACGGGTGCGGACCAGGGCGAGCTATAGCCTACAATCCTGGCCGGCCGCAATGAACCGGGGGCCGGTGGTTTCAGGCCCACCGATTATTTCAGGATCGGCCGAAAGGCACCGTCCCAGTCCTCGCCGGGTGGGTTGTCCTCGAAATAGGCGATGCGCGCCAGATGCAGTTCGTAGAGCTTCTGGCTGGCCCCGGAAAGCTTGCGGCATTGCTGGATCAGCTCGCGCGCCTTGCGCCATTGCTGGTCGCGTGTCGACTGGAAGATATGGTCGTGGAAGGTGGCCAAGGCCCGGAATTTCGGGCTGGCGCGCATCACCGGATTGCCCAGCATGGCGTACAGCTTGATGGGATCGTCATGGCCGTCGACGGCGATGTAGTCGACCTCGAGGAAGGCGAAGCCGCGCTCGGAGGCCTTGCGGGTGTCTTCGCTGACGATCACGGCGGGACCGTATTGCGCCGACAGCTGCTGGATGTGACTGGCAAGAATCACGCAGTCGCCATTCACCGAATAGGCGGTGCGGCCGTGCAGGTTGAAGCCGCCGGCGATCGCCGGTCCGGTGGCGATGCCGATGCCGATCTCCACCGGTGACAGCGCCACGCCGTCATTGCGCCGCTCATGGGTGATGATCTCGTTGGTCTTGGCGATGGCATCCATCATGCCGGTGGCGGCGTCACAGGCATGCACCGCGTGTTCGGGATCGTCGAGCGGCGCGTTCCAGAACGCGGTGAAGCCGTCCGCCGCCACCTTGCCGATGGCTCCGCCATGCGCCAGCGCCTGGGTCATCAAAGGGTCGAGCGCCCGCTGCAGCAGGTTGGTGAAGGCTGCCGGATCGCCGCGGAAGGAGGCGGCCAGTTCCGATACGCCGCGCACGCCGCAGGTCAGGTAAGTCACGGTGCGGGTTTCGCCGTCGAGCTTCATCGGCTCGGGCCGCCGGGAAATATGCTCGATCACCCGGGGCGGCAGGACGTCGGTGAAGGCGCGCTTCAGCCGCGACCGCGTCCGCACGATCTCGACCGCCCGGCTCGCCGCGCCGGTCAGCCAGACGACGACCAGCCCAAGGCTCAGGCTAAGGGCGTCAAACAGCACGTGCTCGCCGGTATAGAGCCGCCAGGACACATAGCCGGCCGCCGCCATCACCGTGGCCACGAACACCGCGGCCCAAACGATGCCGAACCGGGCGATGATCAGGGCGGCGGCGATGCCGAACAAGGCCAGGCACAGCAGCTCAGCCTGCCCTGCCGATATCGGCCGGCGCAGCACCGTGCCGAGCAGAAGATTCTCTGCGGCCTCCGCATGCACCTCGGCGACCGGGCGCAGGCCCAACGGCGTATCGACCAAGGTGTTGGGGGAGCCGATATACACCACGGCATCGTGCAACGCGCCGGGCGGCAGCTGGTTGTCCAGAAGGGACGTGACGGAAATCTCGCGCTGTGGGTTGCTGCCGGCATAGGCGATCCAGATGGAGCCGTCGGGGGCCGTCGCCAGCGGGCCGTGATCGGTTTCGACCGCCGCGACCGCCGGGCGGCCGCCGAACAGGCCGCTTTTGCCGTCGTCGCTCTTGAAGGTCAGGGCATCCTTGTTTTCCACCAGACGCAGCATCTCGGCATCGATGCTGGGAACCACCTTGTTCCCCAGGCGGAACACCAGCGGCATGCGGCGGACTTTGCCGTCGATGCCGGTCGCCAGATTGAGGGCACCGACGCCGCTCGACGCCGCTGCGATGACCGGCAGCGAGCCGGCGGCCTGCTCCCAGGCCCGCATCCGGCCGAACGGATTGCGGCTGCCGCTCCAGGCCACTGTTGTCTTGAGGTCTGGAATTCCCGCCGGCCTGGCCTCGCCCAGCCGGAATCCCGTGACCGATTTGATCCCCGAAAGAGCGGCAGCCAGAGCATTATCGGGCGATGGCAAGTGTTCAAGGGCCCGGCGGGCCGCATCATAAGCGGGCCCTGGCGGCGCCAGGGTGGCGAGGTTGCGCCCCGAGGTGGGATCGGGCCGGTTGAACCTTCCCACCACGACGACGATCGAGGCGCCTTGCTGCTTCAAGGCGTTGATCAGGGTCGCCATGACGGCGTGCGGCCACGGCCACGGCCCGAAGCGTTCGACACTGGCGGCATCCACGTCCAGCACCCGGACCGGGTGACCGACGCTCTGCGTGTCCTCATAGGGCCGCGGGTTGGTGACGGCATAGGTGTCGAACAGCCAGCCGCGTAGCCGGCTGGCCAGCCCTCCGGCGTCGGTGCCCAGGACGACCAGCGCCAGCAGCAGCGTGATCAGGGGAAGGCCCCAGACGGCAAACGGTCTGTCGCGAAAAGTCATAAATTCCCAACCCGACGCGAACTTCGGAGCCATGACACTAGCGCGGAAATAGCGAACAAGACACCGGCCGCCAGCACAATGCAGGGCCCGGCCGGCGCATCGACGGCAAAGGCAGAGGCCAGCCCCAGCGGCGCGGATAGGGCGCCGATGATGGCGGCGAGAACCGCCATGGCCTCTGGGGTGCGGGCGAGCGGCCGGGCGGCCGCCGGCGGGATGAGCAGGAGAGCGATGATCAAAAGGGCGCCGACCACCTTCAAGCCAAAGGCCACCAGCACGGCGGTCAGCACCAGGAAGACGGTTTGGGAAAGTCTGTTGCCGTGCCCTTCGGCGGTGGCGATCGGCCCGCCTGCGGCGGCCAGCAGCAAGGGCCGCCATAGTAGCGCGGTGAGGCCCAGCACGCCGGCGCTGACAGCGGCAATGCCCAGCACATCGCCCGGGCTCAACGCCAGCACGTCGCCGAACAGATAGCCGAGCAGGTCGGTGCGCACCGTTTCCATCGTGGCCAGCACCACGAAGCCGAGCGCCAGCCCCATATGACCGACGATGCCAACGAAAGTTCCCGCCGGAATGGTGCGGTCGGAGGCGCGTGACATCACCAATGCCGCCGCGATGGCGAGGGCGGCCGTGCCGACCAGCACATTGACCCCGATGAGCAGTCCCAGCGCGGCGCCGAGCAGGCCCATGTGAGCCACCGACTCGCCGACATAAGCGAGACGCCGCCACAGGATGAAGCAGCCGATCGGGCCACAGGCCGCCGCCAGAAGCCCCGCCCCCAAGGCGGCGCGCCACATAAAATCATCGATCAGCATGGATGGGATCGCCGGCCAGCGTGTGGCCGTGGTTGTGCAGATGGGGATAGATCGCCAATTCGCCGCGCGCCCCGAACAGTTCGGCGAAAGCCGGATCGCTCGCCACGGTGCGCAGGTCGCCTTCGCAGCAGATATGATGATTGAGGCACACGATGCGATCGGCCTTGCTCATCACCACATGCAGGTCATGGCTGACCAGAAGGATGCCGCAACCGAGTTCGTCGCGCAGTTCGGCGATCAAATGATAAAGCGCGGCTTCGCCGGAAACGTCGACGCCGGTCAGCGGCTCGTCCAGCACCAGCAAATCGGGTTTTCCGGCAATGGCGCGGGCCAACAGCACGCGCGCCAGCTCGCCGCCGGACAGCGTGCTCATCTGACGGGTTCCGGCATCGGCAACGCCGACGCGTTCGAGCGCGGCGCGGGCCGCGGCGCGCGGTGCGAACAGATCGACGAAACGGTGCACGGTCATCGGCAGGCTGACATCGGGCAGGAACTGCTGCGGCACATAGCCGATTTTCAAGCCTGCGCGCCGGGTGATCTCGCCGGAGCAACGCACCAGACCCAGCATGGCCTTGAGCAGGGTCGTCTTGCCCGAGCCGTTGGGCCCGATCAGCGTGACGATCTCGCGGGCATGCACCGTCAGCGAGACGTCGTTCAGGATGTGCAGGCGCCCGGCATAGAGCCGCAGATTCTTCGCCGTGATCAGAGCGTCGTCCATCGCGCTGCGGTTATAGCACCCGTCGCCCATCCGGCTAGTGCCGCTTGGCGGACGCTGCCACGCCGACCAGCAGCAGGGACATGGCGATGCAAATCCAGGCAAACGCATCGCCGATGCGCGTGTAGAGCGTCTGACCGGGCCCGCGCCGCACGTCACCCCGGAGCGTGACCATGCCGCCTTGGTTGCTGCGCTTGACCGCGATGACGCGGCCATAGGCGTCGCTCAAGCTGAGAAGGCCGTCATTGGCGGACCGCGCCACGGCAAATCCGTCCTCGACGCCGCGCATGATGGCAAGCCGTGCATGCCAGTCGGCATCCTTGCCGAAGTCCCATGCCGGCACCGCGTACAAATTGGGATGGAGGATGGCGTTCCGGCGCAACATGGCCGGAAAATCCATGTCCTTGCAGATCGCTGTCGCCGTGCCGTCCGCCAGCATGAAGGAGGCGTGACCGGGAACAAAGCTGGCCTCCAGTCGGGGCACCAGCCGCCGCTTGACGTAGGTTTGCGGGGTTGTGCCGTTGGGAAAATAGATCCGGGCGATGTTGCGCCGCTGTGGTCTGCGCTGGTCGAAGCCGGCAATGACGGTGGCATGGCCGATATGGGCGGCGGTTTCGAACTCTGCCCGCACCGCGCCGTGCCAGGACGGCTCGATCACCGCGATCTTTTCCGGAAAGACGATCAGGCTGGCGTTCTGCCGTGCTAGCTTCAGCGCCACATTGCCATAGGCTTTGGCCGCCGCCAAAGCGCTGGCTTGGTCGCTTTTCAGGCCGGTGAAGATCAACGCGTGGTCGGCGGCCAAGCCGACGCGCACCACCGGTTGGTCAGGGGCCGATGGAATGCGCCACGCGCCATAGCCGATGTTCACGGCGAGAACCAGCGCGGCGACGATGGCGAATTGGGCCTTCCTTGTGGCGGCATACATGGCTGCGCCGGCAGCGAAGAAGGCGACGACGAAGGTCACGGCCCAAAGCCCGAACAGCGAGGCGCTCTGTATCATCCAGGGCAGTCCCACCTGGCTGTAAGCGGGCGACAGCGCGGCGCCGTTCGGGCCGAACGAGGCGAGATAATCGAACGCCGTCCACAGCACGGCAAAGCTCACGATGCCCAGCGCCGGCGAGGCCCGGCGGGTCACGAACCCTGCGCCCATTGCCGCAACCGCAAAGAGCAAGGCCGGACCGAGAATGCTGAGAAGCAAAGCGGGGAAGGGAAAGGTGCCGAGATAGGCCGGCAACAGATTGCAGCCGCCGAGCGCGCCCGCCGCCAAACCCGTCAGGAACACGATCCAACCCTTGTTCGGCTTGAAGGCGAACCACAAGACCGGAATGGGAGCGACCAGCGCCAAAGCCCATAACAGGCCGGGGGTGATGGAGACCGTGCCGGCCAATCCGGTCGAGAAATAAAACGCGGTGCCGGAGATGAGCGCGCAGAGGATGGCGATGATTGCTGTCATTGGACTTCCAGAACGAACGGACGAATGATGGGCGGAGGAGGCGCCGACTATGCCAGATCGCGTGGCCGTCTTTCCACCGGCGGAGTCGGGGCTGGGATTCCGCAGCTGGGCCGGCGAATTCGCGGCCGCGATTGCCGTCACGATTCATCCACAAGCGCCGCCGCAAGCGCCTCTGCCGCGCGGCGACGGCGGCACGGTGTTTGTGCTCCCCGGCTTCGCGTCCAGCGACTGGACGGTGAATCGCCTGACCGCCTTCCTCGCGCAGATGGGCTACAGCCCGCAGACCGCGGGACTCTGGTTCAATGCCGGCCCGACACCGGCGCTGATGCAGCGGCTGGAACGACGGCTGGTGCAATATGCAAAGCAGGGAAAAGTGTCGCTGATCGGCGTCAGTCTGGGCGGTGTGCTGGCGCGTGATCTGGCGCGCCGGCACCCGCAGATTGTCCGCTGCGTCATCACGCTGTGCAGCCCTGTGCGTTTTCCCGTCACGACTCCGCTTGAGCCGCTGGCCAGGCTGATGTCGCCGTTTTACGCCCCGGAATGGGTTGAGCGCCGCCACACCATTGCATTGCCTCTCGACGTTCCGGTGACGGCGATCCATGCCGCTTGCGACGGCATCGTGCTTCACGATCAGTGCTGGCTGGCGGATTCGCCTGGGGCCCGGAACGTGATGGTGAAAGGCCGCCACATGACCATCGCCTCCAATCCGGAAGCACTGGACGTGATTGCCACGACGCTGGCTACCGGTTGAGCCGGATGGCCACCTGCGCCAGGAGTATCCGCGCGCCTTTACGCGCCAACAAGAGGTTGGTGACGCGCTGCAGGCGGTTGGCAATCGCCACCACATCGGGTTGGCGATCGGTCCGCACCGACGTGGCTGCAAAGGCCATCAGACTGCGGACATAGAGATCACGCAGTTGCGGCAGGGCACGTTT
The DNA here is from genome assembly GCA_046704685.1 of Rhizomicrobium sp. Taxonomy (GTDB): domain Bacteria; phylum Pseudomonadota; class Alphaproteobacteria; order Micropepsales; family Micropepsaceae; genus Rhizomicrobium. The sequence goes on along the minus strand of JBJKRM010000114.1, from coordinate 7,113 downwards.
GACTTGATGGCGCAATCCGGCATTGGGCACATCCAGCCCGATGCCGACCATCAATAGGCCGAGCGGACGATCGCCATCCAAAATGGATGCGTAGATCGGGTCGACCTCCAGATAGGTTTTTGACTGCGTGATCTTATGGACCGCGGTCTTTCTCTGTTGATCGGCTGGTGGGGCGGCGCCCTGATCGGCCGCGCTTGCCGGCATGGCAAGACCCATCAAGAGAAGCAGGAGCAGGGCGAGCGCTTTGCGCATGACGGCTCCTGTCTCTAATGCACTATGGTAAACCGCTGGTGAACGCAGCCACCGGGGACAAGTAGCCGCCGGCTTTGAGCGTGACTTGGCCAAAAAGATTTGCCGGGGGAGGCTTTACAGTGGTGTTCCTGGTCTAGCGCTCAGAAGCAGCCAGTATCCAATATCTCGGTCTCTGATCGGCGCGGCACATATCGTCTCCCATAGAAATTGGGGTATTGTCGCGCGTGAACGGATCAGGAACTGACTTCATGGCGAATGGCGAGCTGATTTTATACCAGTCAGAAGATGGGAAATCAGAAGTTCAACTCAGAGCGGAAAATGGAACCGTTTGGCTGTCGCAGGCGGAGATGGCAGAGCTTTTTCAAACGACCCAGCAGAATGTAACACAGCATATTAAGGCTCTGTATTCAGAGGGATAATTGATAAAGCAGGCAACGTGTAAGGAATTCTTACAAGTTCGCTTGGAGGGGAACGAGACATTCGTCGCGCAATAAAATTATCCAATCTGGATGTAATACTTGGGGTGGGCTATCGCGTGCGCACCCTACGTGGGATTCAGTTCAGGCAATGGGCGACGACCCGCCTGAGGGAGTACTTGGTCAAAGGGTTTGTCATCGACGAAGTACGGCTTAAGGGCGGCGAAGAGTTCGATTACTTCGACGAACTGCTCGAAAAGATCCGCGAAATCCGCGCTTCGGAGAAGCGGTTCTACCAAAAGGTCCGCAGCGTATACGCAACAAGCGTCGACTATGACGGGCAATCTGAACGCACCCAAAAGTTCTTCGCGACCGTCCAAAACAAGATGCTACTCGCAACTACAGGACATACCGCCGCAGAATTGATTTGCGCGCGTGCCGACGCATCAAAGCCAAACATGGGGCTGACATCTTGGAAGGGTGGCCGTGTCCGTAAGGCCGACATTGTCACTGCAAAAAACTACTTGTTGGACACGGAGTTCAAGAACTGAACCGAATCGTGACCATGTTCTTGGACGTAGCAGAGGATCGTGCCGCCAGAAGAAATGCAATGACTATGGCGGATTGGGAATCTGAGCTGGACAAATTCCTGACGTATAATGAAAGGCCGATTTTGCTGGACTCGGGTTCCATTTCGCACGAGCGGATGGAGAGAATCACCGCTGAGCAATATGAACACTTTGATACTGCCAGAAAGGCTCAAGAAGATGCTGCTGCGCTGGCGGAATATGATGCCGAACTAAAAGCCATTGAGTCCCTAGCGATTCACAAGAAGAAACTTTAGGTCGTCCGCCATTGCTCAAACATCCCAATTCAGCATCTGCTCCCGCCCCGATGAAGCCTAAAGCACGCTATGTGTTGCAGCACGCCCCAACGCGCTGAATGATCACCCGATGGGTTTTCAGATCATTTCTGGGGACTGCACTGCTTCCTTTCTTTTCCAGGCCGGGAAGGGAGCGCTGGGGTGCCCGGATCGGTGGGAATCCTCTCCATCCCCCCGGCAAGGACAACGCCCTGTCCGGCAAGGCGGTTGCACCGCACCCCCTCCGCATTCTAGCGGCTTGACAGGGCAAAGGGCCGCTCCCTACATACCCCACCCACCTGCCCTCGGGCAGGAACCCGGCCAGGGGCTGTTGCTCAGTTGGGAGAGCGCCTCCTTCGCAATGAGGAGGCCAGCGGTTCGATTCCGCTCAGCTCCACCAGGCCAGGTCGAAACCGGTCGGTGTTTCTGCCGTCACTGCATCCATCCGTCGGTGTTCCGTCATCGATTCGCCACAGGCCATCGTCAGATGGTGGCGTGCAGTGTCCTTGACGGACATGAGCCTGCCTTGGCTTCACGACGGATGCGTCTGTCAACGTCGAAGCCTTCATCCACTTCCCCTCACCCCGGCCTTTGGAGTCGGCGAATCACGCAACAGCAAAATGACCCGAGGGAATGGGCGCAGATTGCAATTAAGGTAGCCGGATAGGAGTTGATGTCTTCCCTGCGCTCGATGATAGCGTGCCACCGGGACGGATTGAAACGTGGTGCTGGGAATCTTGGAAAGACTACGCCGCATTTTCGAGCTGCAGGATGCGCGACATGCTCGCATGCTGCCAATGGAGGGGTTGCGCGGCTTCGCCGTTACGCTCGTGTTTCTGCAACACTACAGCCGGCAATCACTGCTGCTCGATTTGTCGCCGGGCGCCGCGCACGTCTTCGCAGCCGCCTTCCGCCACTATGGCAATTTGGGCGTCGAGCTATTCTTCGTCCTCAGCGGCTATCTGATATATGGCCATCTGGTGAAAAGAGCGCCGCCGTTCGGGCGGTTCATGGCCCGCCGCGTCCAACGCATCTATCCGGCATTTCTGTGCGTGCTTGCCATGGCCACCGCCGCCCTCATCCTGGTGGGGCCTTCGGCCAGGTTTCCGCAGAGCCCGTGGCAGGGAGCCCTCTATCTCGCCGAGAATGTCGCGCTGCTCCCTGGTCTGTTTCCGATTGTCCCCATCGTCGCCGTCGCATGGACTCTTAGCTACGAGATGTTTTTCTATCTCGCCGCAGGCGTCGTCGTGCTCGGCGCCAAGATGGACAAAATGAGCCGCGACACACGCCTTCTGATCATCGCGGCAATCTCTTGCGCCTTCTTCGCCGCAGCCTTCACACACATCCCCGATTTTCCTATGCGCATGATGCCGTTTTTTGCTGGCATGCTGATCGCCGAGGGTGTGGGGCAGCGCATTCCTGCTTGGCTTGGCTTGGCGGCGCCGATTGCCAGCTTTCTTGTTTCCTCCGGGAACCTCCTGCCGCCTGTCTGGGCAGAGTTTTTCCACACCGTTGCCTTCTTCCTGCTATGCGCTGTTTGCTTCCGCGGCATTGGGCTCGTATCGGCTTGGATGCGCTGGGCGCCGATTCGCTGGCTTGGGAATATGAGCTACAGCTTCTATCTGGTGCACGGTTTCGTGGTCCGGGCCGGGATGCTCTTGATTGCCAAGGTGCTAGCAGCCCCCATGCCCGCATGGCTCTTTTGGGCATTGCTGCCAGCCCTCTACGCCGCCGCCCTTGGTTGCTCGGCGGTTCTCTTCGTGGCGGTTGAAAAACCCATCTCACTTCAGTCCAAGCCGCGCGGAACGCCCAATCCGGCCTCGGCTTTGAGTGCTGACCGTCACCTCCAGCCGCGTCGGGATTTTTCGCAGCGAACCACGCTTTCGGGCTGGCTCGCCGCATACCTGAATTGTGTGGCTGTTATACTACGCTCCATGTTTTAGTAACTTTTCATCCATGCATAGTGCCGGAACGGCGGGCCCTCAACCCGGCTGCCCACTCTGCGCAGGTGCAGGTTCAGGTTCGCCTGAAGCGTTCAAACCTGGAATGGTTTTGCCTTGGCAAGCTTCACCGGCCCACTGCTTGCAGCACAAGCCCGAAACAGGCTAGGTCGCGCAGCGACAACCGGAGCTGCCAAAAAATGTACATCTCTCCGATGAGTCCAGCGGCGATTTTCGTCGTCGTGCTCAACAGCCTGCTCGAAGCCTATATCTGGGTCGTGATCGCCGCGGTGGTCATGAGCTGGCTGCTCGCCTTCAACGTCGTCAACTACCACAACAACATCGTGCGCATGGTGGCGCGCTTTCTGGATGCGCTGACCGAGCCGGTGTTCCGCTATGTGCGCCGCTACATCCCGCCCATCGGCGGCCTCGACCTGTCGCCGATCGTGGTGTTCTTCGCGGTGTGGATCCTGCAGGCCTATGTGGTCCCATGGATCGGCATCCTCATCTATCGCATCACCGGCTGACGCCATGCGCGTCCGCACGCGCGCCGGCGCTGTGACGTTCCATGTCCGCTTGACGCCCAAGGGTGGGCGCGATGCGGTGGAAGGCTGGAGCGAAGCCGCCGACGGGTCCGTTCATTTGAAGGCGCGGGTGCGGGCGGTGCCGGAAGACGGCAAGGCCAATACGGCGCTGGTGGCGTTGCTTGCCGCAACGCTTGATGTGCCGAAATCGGCCGTGCGTATTGTCTCCGGCGCCACGGCGCGCTTGAAGAGAGTGGAAATTGTCGGTGATGCCGTCGCCTTGGCGGCCCGCCTGGAAGGATTTTAGGACATGACGGCATCGGTCATCGACGGCAAGCGGATTGCGGCCCAACTCAAGACGCGTCTTGCGGAGGAAACCGCGCGCCTCAAGGCCAAGCACGGCTTGGTGCCGGGTCTGGCCACGGTGCTGGTGGGCGATGATCCGGCCAGCGAGGTCTATGTCCGCAACAAGAACAAGACCGCCGAGGCGCTGGGCTTCAAGTCGGTGCATCACCATCTGCCGGCAGACGCCAGCGAGGCCGAGGTGCTGCAATTGGTGCGGGCGCTCAACGACGATGCGTCGGTGCACGGCATTCTCGTGCAGATGCCGCTGCCCAAACAGGTTCGCGACCAGGCCGTGCACGACACCCTCGATCCGGCCAAGGATGTCGATGCGCTGACGCCGACCAATGCGGGGCTGTTGTTGTCGGGGCGCGCCAAGCTGGTGTCCTGCACCCCGGCCGGCATGATGATCCTGCTCAAGGAAGTGCTGGGGCCGGTGGGCGGCCTCAACGCGCTGGTGATCGGTCGCTCGCTGCTGTTCGGCAAGCCGGCGGGCCAGCTGCTGCTCGCCGCCAACGCCACCGTCACCATGGCCCATTCCAAGACCCGCGATCTGCCCGAGGTCTGCCGCCGCGCCGATATCCTGGTGGCGGCTATCGGCAAGCCCGAATTCGTCCGCGGCGACTGGGTGAAGCCCGGCGCCACCGTGATCGATGTTGGCATCAACCGGGTCGCTGCCGAGGAGGGCAAGACCAAGCTGGTGGGCGACGTCGCCTATGCCGAAGCGGCCGAGCGGGCGGCGCAGATCACGCCGGTGCCTGGAGGTGTCGGCGCCATGACGATCACCTGTCTGATGCGTAACACATTGATTGCCGCAACCTCTCTAGCTGGTGTCCCGACACCGGACATCTAGGGGAACACAGTCTGTGAACCGCAACTGGAAGTTTGCGTATTAACCGCGGATGCGAATCTGTTGGTAGAACAGGCGGTGACAGTAGCGTCAGACACAAAATCGCCCCGATGGCACAATAGACCGCCTGCGACCGAGCCTGCGGCCACCACCGACGGGCTGCGGCCACAAGTTCAGGCGTGGCAGCCGATCGTGTGCGGATCATTACGTATTGCTATCTCTGTCGCACCCTAGGCTGATAGGGGACATGGCGAACATGTCGCAGACGGCTGAGGAACCAATCCCAGGGGAGGAGCGCAAGTTTGCGCGGCCGCTGCCGGTGGCTCCGGCGTCTGCCATCCGCGGCCGAGTCCGCCTGCGCACCCTGTCCAATCTGCGCTGGATGGCGACCACCGGACAGACCGTCGCCCTGTTTCTGGTCTATTTTGGGTTCCAGTACCGGCTGCCGATCGCGCAATGCCTCGCCTGTGTCCTCACCAGCGCGGGGCTCAACCTGCTTCTGGCCTTTCGTTATCCGCCCAGCCACCGCCTCACCAACCGCGAGGCGACGGTCTATCTGGCTTTTGACGTTCTGCAGCTGGCCGCCCTGCTCTACCTCACCGGCGGCATCGCCAACCCTTTCGCCCTGATGTTCATCGCCCCGGTGGTGATCGCGGCCTCCACCCTCAATCTCGGCAACACCATGATCCTCGGCGCCATCGCCCTCGGCGCCGCCTCGATCATCTCGGTGGTGCACGAGCCGCTGCCCTGGTCGGGACCGATCGAATTGCCGCCGCTCTACCAGGCCGGCATGTGGGCCTCGCTGGTGCTCGGCATCGGCTTCACCTCGGTCTACGCTTGGCGCATCGCCTCGGAAGGCGCCCGCATGTCGGCGGGATTGGCCGCCACCCAGCTGGCCTTGGCGCGCGAGCAAAGGCTGTCGACCATCGGCGCGCTGGCCACCGCCGCCGCCCATGAGCTCGGCACCCCGCTCGGCACCATCGCGGTGGTGGCCCATGAACTCGAACGCGTGCTGCCGCCCGGCTCGCCGGAAGCCCAGGATGCGCGGCTGTTGCGCGCCCAGGCCGAGCGCTGCCGCATGATCATCATGAAGCTCGCCCGTCCCGATGAGCCGATGCTGGGCGACACGTCGCGCCTGCCGATCTGCGCCCTGCTCGACGACATGGCCGACAGCTATCGCGACGAGGAGCTGGAGATCGTCATCACCGCGCAACCCAGCGACCGCGAAGAGTCCCAGCCGGAAGTCTGGCGGGTGCCGGAATTGCTGCACGGGTTGGGCAACATCATCGAGAACGCCGCCGACTTCGCGCGCGAGCGCGTCAAGATCGAAGCCAGCTGGTCGCCCACCACACTGATGGTCGCGGTGGAAGACGACGGCCCCGGCTTTGCGCCCGACATCTTCGAGCGCATCGGCGAGCCCTACATCACCTCGCGCCCCGGCGATCATGCCGTCGGTGACACCGAAATCGGACCTCCCGCCACCAAGCTCGGCAAGCACGAAGGCATGGGATTGGGCTTCTTCATCGCCAAGACCCTGCTCGAGCAGACCGGCGGGAGCGTCAAGGCGATGAATCCGCCGGGCGGCGGCGCCCGGGTCAGCGTCTCCTGGCCGCGAGGCCAGATCGACGGCGACACCGCCCCGCCGCGCGGCGAGGAGGATTGACCCGTTCACCAACCAAGCCTATGTGCGAAATGAGTAAGGAAGAAGAACAATGATGGAAGACAAAACACTTCTGATAGTGGAGGACGACCGCCCATTGCGCGAGCGTCTGGCGCGCGCCATGGAGACGCGCGGTTTCGTCGTGACCTGCGCCGAAGGCGTCGGTGACGGCAAGGCCCGCGCCAAGGAAACGCCGCCCGCCTATGCCGTGGTCGATCTCAAGCTTGAGGACGGCAACGGTCTCGATGTTGTCGAGACGCTGCACAC
>JBJKRM010000113.1:0-5942 GCA_046704685.1 Rhizomicrobium sp. | reverse complement strand
CATCGTGGATGGGATCACGCGGATTGTAGCTGGTGCTCCATTCGGTGATGTAGAGTGGCAAGCCCGGATCGACCGAGGCATCGATCTGGGCGCGAACATCCCAGACATCCGAGGCGATCGAGCCTTCATCGGCGACCAGCTTGTTGTCGCCCTGGCCCTTCTCATCCAGGAAACCGCCGCGAACGCCGTAGGTGTGGGTGGTGATGAAATCGACCGGCACATGCGCCGCGCTGGCATGGGCGATGAACGCCGGAACCCAGGCGGCGCCGGCGGTGGCGGGGCCGCCGACCTTGAGCCCGGGATCGACCGCCTTGATGGCCTTCGCCGTGATGTCATAGAGCTTGAAATAAGCCGCTTGATTGCCGCCGGTCCAGAAGCCGTCGAGATTGGGCTCGTTCCACACCTCGAAGCGCCAGCTGCGCACTTCCTGCCGGCCGAAATGCTGCTCGAGATGACGGGCAAAGGCGGTGACGAAATCGCCCCACTTGCCCCAGTCCTTGGGCGGCGAGCCATTGGCCTTCCAGTAGAAGATGGTCTTGCTGCCCGACGCCAGATCGTGCGGCATGAAGGAGACTTCCACCATCGGCTTCATGCCGGCCTTGAGCACGGCATCGTAAACCGCATCGGTCTTGCTGAAATCATAGACCGGCTTGCCGTCCACCTCATGATAGGGCGCAGTGTCGCCAGCGAAGATTCCGTGGAAGCGGACATATTTGAAACCGATCTCGTCATGGACGAGGCGCAACTGCTCCTGGTTGGCGGGGCGCAGCAGAAGCCCGGCATGACCGGCGCCGACGCAATCCTGCCAAGCCATGTCGCGGGAACCGGCGATGTGGCTCATGTCCGCAGTGATCACGCGGTCTCCCGCCGACGCTGGAGTCAGGCACACCAACGCCGCAAGCAGCGTGAACATCCAGATTTTCGTCACAGCCCTTACCTTTCCCAAGCGGCGGGGCCAATCCATGACCGCAACCGTGCAGGAATGCAACACTGGAGAAATTCGCGATTGCGCCCTCGTTTGAAACGGCCCTGAGCGCGTCTATATTTTCGTCATGGACAGGATCGTAGCCATCCTCGAATACATCGGTTCGGCGTTGGACGCGCTGCTGACCGGGGGACGTACCCGGCCCCGTTCCAGCGACGTCATCGCGCTTCTGCCGCCGCTGCCGAAGCCGCCGGTCAAGGCGCCGACCCGGCTTTGAACGGCACGACGTGCGACACCGCTATGCCAGCGCGTGACGCGACAGTGCGCTCGCGGCCACCGGATCGAAGGGATCACGGACAGGCGCGGAGACGAAATCGAACGCGGGCGATTCCACCGTGCCGTCGGTGAGAATGAGCTGCCCGCGCACCGCCAGCATCGAGGCGAATATCGACGAGTAATGCCGCCATTAGGCTTCGCGATCGGACTGGCTGCCGGCGGTGGCGTTTGCCAGCGTGTAGCGCGACATCTCGCGCACCTGCGCCTTCAGCTCTTCCGTGTTGGCGATCCGGCGATAGGCATTTCCCAGCTGCAGATCGGCTGCGAACAGCGCATCAATCCTGGCCTTGCGCGGCGTTCCGGCCCGGGCCTTGACGCGCCCGCGGTCGTCGAGTTCGAAAGCGATCGCCTCCGAAGTGTCGATCTCGGCAGCCTGAAGCCGGCTTGTCAGCTCGGCCGCGAAGGCGTTTTTTTCCCGCGGCGGAACCAGCATCTGGGCGGACCGCAGCACCGCCAAAGGCGGCGCCTTGGTTGCGGTGGCGATCCGCACCGCGATGCTGTTGTTGCCCAACATCGCCGTCATGCGTTTGCGGTCGTGATCCTTGGCAGTGGCTGATGTGCTCATCTTGCTTCCCTTGTCCAAGCAGAAATTGCCGGGTGGCGATTTCTTTCCCACTTGCGGCGCCCGATTCCGCCTCTTGGCGCGGATCATCGGGGCCACTTGAGGAGTGGTGCAAAGCGGGTGCCAGAACGCCGCATCTTGGTGAACGCGCGGCAAGGATAACAGCGGCGCAACGCGGCCTACAGCCAGACGAACCAGCCGCGCGGATCATGCGCCAGCGCCACGCTGGCAATGAAGGCGAAGACGGTCAGCGCCGCCAGCCACGCGACGAGCCGCCCATGAACGGTGCGGCCGCGCTTCAAGGCGAAGGTGCCAAGCCCGATATAGACGATCAGCAAGAGGACCTTCGTCGTCAGCCAGGCCTGGACGAAGGGATATTGGCCGATGATGATCGTGAGCAGCACGGCAGCGATCAGCAGCACCGTATCGACCGTGTAGCTGAGATAGCGCAGCGGCGCCTTCATCACCCATCCGGCGCCGAAGACGTTGAGCGCCATGCCGCGGACGAAGAACAGCGTGCCGCTGACAAGCACCGCCGCTATGTGCACCATCTTGATGTCGAAATAATACGCGTCCATCGCCCTTCCCATCCGGCCAGCGGTCGAGGCCCGCCGCAACGGACCGGTTGCCGGACGATATCGCCGCCCGGCATAAATGCGCCATAGCGCGTACTTCTTTTTTGCAGCGGAGCCCCCGATTCGGCACCGTGGGCCGGACGCCGCATGGCGGCCATGACGGCTCTGGCCGCCCGCGACCACGACGATCCGGGCTTGGCATCTACCGACCAGAGATGCGAAGCTCCAGCCGAGCACGCCATGAACAATCTCGATTACGACACCCCCCACGGGTCGATCCCGCACAGATCCTCTTCCGAGGCCGTTTTCGCACGCCGGGTGATGATCGCCGTCCTGGCGGTCGGGATGATGCTGATCATCTGGCAGGTCTCGCTGGTGCTGATCCTGACCTTCGGCGGCATGGTGGTGGCGGTGGCCCTGCGCAATATCGCGGCCCCGCTGGGGCGCTGGCTCAAGGTCTCGGACCGCCTGGCGCTGCTGTTCACCGTGCTCGATCTCATCGCCATTTTGGTGGGCTTCTTCTATTTGTTCGGCGCCATGGCCGCCCACCAGTTCTCCGCCCTGGCCGACCGGCTGCCCCACACCATCCAATCCGTGCAGACGGGACTGGGCGAGACTCAGCTCGGGCAGCAGGTCCTGGGCGCCATCCATTCCGGCGGCAATGCCGCCACCCGCCTGATCGAGGCCCTGCCGCTGGCCGGCGGCATCCTGGGCGGCCTCGGCGAAGCGCTGCTGATGATCGTGGTAGGCATCTATCTGGCCGCCGATCCACCCATCTATATCAACGGCATCCTGAAGCTGGTGCCGCCGCGCCGGCGCATGCGCGCCCACCAGATCATCGACGCGGTGGGCGACGCCCTGCAGAAATGGCTGTTCGGCATGACCCTGGACATGATGCTGCTGGGCGTCATGACCTTCATCGGCATGTCGGTGGTCGGCGCCCCGTTGCCCTTCGCGCTGGCCGTCTTGTCGGGTGTGGCCGTGTTCGTGCCCTATATCGGGCCGCTGATCGCCATGATACCGGGGCTTTTGCTGGCCTTCAGCGTCAAACCTGTCCTCGCCCTCTATGCCCTGTTCGTCTACATCGTGGTGCTGACGATCGAGGCTTATGTCAGCCAGCCGCTGCTGCAGCGCTGGGCGGTGTCGCTGCCGGCGATCTTCAACCTGCTCGCCATCCTGGTGTTCGCCCCCCTGTTCGGCATCTGGGGCGCCATCCTGGCCACCCCGCTCGCCGTGGTTCTGTGGGTGCTGGTGCAGAAGATCTACATCGAGGACGTGCTGGAAGACCGCACGTTCTGATCAACGAACCAATCGGATCGGGAAGGTCTGTACCCGGCCGACTTTCTCGATCGCCGCCTGCACCTCACCACGCGCGAGAACCTTGGCCAAAAATCCCTTGGTGTCGCCTTTCGCGGCATCGTTCTTTGGCCCAACGAAGTCTTGAAGCTCGAACAGCATTTGCAGCCGCGTCGCGGGATCCTCCAGCAAGCTGATTATTGCCTTTGCCACGCCATTTTCGTCTTTGGCAAAGATCAGAACACGCATGGGTGCTAAGGGCGCATCAGCAGCATGCGCCCGGAGGTATTGCATGGCACCGGCGAAATTCTCCTCGTCCTTGAGCTGGGCATAGGCGCAGGCACGATCGGATTCCAGAACCATTCGTCCATAAGGACTCATGTTGGTCGCCGACAATCTGTGAAGGACTGCCAGCGCCTCTCTCGGCCGGCCCAGTTTGTCCAACTTTCCCGCCAAATTCAGCGTCTGGCTGACATTGGAAGTGCCGTTTTCGGGCAAAGCCGCTGCCCGTTCGCGTTCGGCCACGGCAGCATCTGTGCGACCGAGCAGAGCAAGCAGCGTACCGCGGAGCTCCATCAGCCAAGGCAATGCATAGGCACGATCGCTATAGACGACTTCGCCGCCGCGGACCTTGGCGAGCGCAGCGTCGACCAAATCCAGCGCCTCCTGATTGCGGCCGAGCCGCATCAACGCCCGGGACACGGCCCGGACTGGTTCGAGCAATTGTGGATTCGCTTCCATGCGCGCTTTGGCGCGTTCGAGCGAAGCTGCGGCAGCTGCAGCGATGTCGAAATGCGACCGGTCCGCTGCCACGACCGGGTCAAAGCGCTTGTCAGCGAGCATCTCGATCAGCGCATTTGGGCTATGGATTGCCGCCGCGATGGTTTTGGCGGCGGCAAGATCGTCATGCTCGACATCGAAGAGCGCCAGGCGAACCCACAGCTCGTCTGCGAAATCCGGCTCGACGCTGGACGGCCGCCACCCCGCTGCAAAAAAAGCCTTCACGATGCGCATGGCATAGGCGCGATGCGGCGACCGGCTCAGTCGGTGCAGTTCCTGGAGAACGGCAAGATCGTTCAATTCGGACAGGCTGGCCGGATATCTCTGAGCCAGGGTCAAAAGGGTGTCGTCAAGATCTTCGCGACCGCTACGTGCGGAGATGTTGACGCGCAAGAGCCAGTCCCCCGCTCCGGCCTCGGAGAAGGCGCAGGCCTTGCGGATGGCGTCAGCGGCGGTCTGTTGGTCACCGGCATAAAAGGCGGCTTGCGCCAGCAGAAGGACAATTGCGTGCCGTTTTTGTTCGGTCATGACCTCGAACATCTTGTCGGTCATGGCAGCTTTCAGGATGGCCTCAGCCCCCTGATAATCCCGGCTATCGAACGACAGCTTGGCTGCCTTCAGCGGGGACAGCGCCGGCGCTTCCGGCTTGTCGCCCGCCCAGGCGGGCGCCAAAAGCAACAAACCCGACAGCCAAATTGCCAGCAGTTTCATGGTAATCCCCCACCCCGGGACGCGTCGCCGCCCTTGGCTGGCATTGTCTTTGGGATTGGCATCCGCTACAAGCCTGCCCTTCGCGGCCGTGGGACCATGGGCTCCGCGCGATATTCTTTACTTTCAGGGACTTACCGATATGCGCGAAATTCAGGACCTCTCCGTTCAGCCGCGTCCGGGCACGGGCAAGGGCCCGTCCTACCAGACCCGCCAGCAGAGCCGGGTCCCTGCCGTGGTCTATGGCGGCGACACCGAACCGGAGACCGTCTCGGTCGACCTGCAGACTCTGGCCTGGCACATCGAGCGCGGCGCCTTCCTGACGACGCTGTTCCAGCTCAGCCTGGAGGGCAAGAAAACCCGCGTCATTCCGCGCGCCGTGCAGCTCGATCCGGTCACCGACCGGCCCGTGCACGTCGATTTCATGCGCCTGAGCGAAGGCGCGACCGTGCGCCTGGCCATCCCCGTGCGCTTCAAGGGCCAGGAGGTTTCGCCCGGCCTGAAGCGCGGCGGCGTGCTCAACATCGTGCGCCACAGCGTCGAGGTGCTGTGCACCGCCGACCGGATTCCGGAGTACTTCCAGATCGACCTCACCGGCATGGATATCGGCGACTCGATCCAGGGCACGGAGGCGGTTCGGGTGTCGCAGAACGTCCGCCAGCTGACCATCGCCCCCCTGCTGGGCGAGGCGATGCGCCGGATCAGCGAGGAACGGTCGGTTTCCAGCCTGTTTGACTATTCCGCCGCATAGGATTAGAAG
>JBJKRM010000112.1:0-2527 GCA_046704685.1 Rhizomicrobium sp. | reverse complement strand
CTGCAGCAACAGGCCGATGGTCTTGCACTTTATCCCCACCGCGTCGACAAAGTTCAGTGACCGCTCGGTCGAAACATCGAGCGGCTTCTCGAGGAGCACGTGCTTGCCCGCCTGGGTAAGCTTCTCGACCAGCTCGAGATGGGTGTTCGGCGGTGTCAGCACGCCCACCGCGGCAATCGACGGATCGGCCAGGATGGGCTCGAGATCCCCCGTTGTCGGGAAGGGAAACTTGGCGGCGAAGGACTGCCGCCGCCCCTCACTGGGACTCATCGCCCAGGCCACCTCCACCCTATCCTTCAGATCGATAAGGCTCTTGGCATGGGGTGTTACCGCCATGCCAAGGCCGATAAGAGCTATGCGTGTCATCGTTTTTTCAGGAAACTCATCAGAACCGAGCGCAGCCGCGGCACCGCGCCGACCGCAAAGCCGGCAACCAACGCCCCGACCAGGACCCTTTTCGGATTCCGGCTGACATAATGATAAGCGGTCTCACCCAGAATCTTGCCTATTTCCAGGCCGATACGGGAGATTTCGGGGCTCTTGGCCTCGCGGTCCTCTTCCGCCTTGCGGCTGGCCGTTTTCGCGGCCACCGAGGCAAAAAGCAGCACCAGCAGCGCGAAGACCAGGATGATCCCGGCGGTCACCAGAGCGGCCGCCCACTGGGGCAGCGCAACCTGCAGACCATTATAGAGCGCGATGCAGAGGAAGGCGCCAACCGCGAGAAAGCAGACCGCGGCAATCAACCATGCCGCGGCCATGATCGCGATGCGAATGGCCATCGCTCGCATTCGGTCTAGCGCCGGCCGAACAACAGGCCGACCAACAGGCCGATTCCGAAAGCGGCAATCACGGCGGTCATCGGATCCTCGTGGATCTTCTGTTTGACCCCCTCGTACTGCTCCTTGGCTTCGGACCAGGTGTCCTCGGCCGTCGATTCGAAACGGGCCCGGGCCTCCTGGCCACGCTGGCGTACGAGTTCGGCGAGAGTCTCGGCTATGCGCGAGAAGCCTGCCTTTAACTCACTCACGTCGTCCGAAAGCTTCTTCACGTCTTCGTTTGCCATGGTCGTTCCATCCTGTTTAGAGCGTGCGAGGGGCCTCCCCCGCACGGATTCCTAACATTTGATCGCGGCAGCATATTGCCGCAGCACAATTCGGCAAGCCCACAGGCGGCCCCGCCCCTAGCTTATCCCAGCCAGGTGAGTCATACGTGAAATTACGCATCAAATACAGGAAGAACCTTAGTCGCCAGCTGCTAGTTCCGGGCGTATTTGACAATGCGCAATGCCAAGCAACTAGCCCCCTTTCTATGAAGGCGTGATCCCAACGGGAACTCAGCCCATGCAACATGTCCTGATTGTCGCTCACCCCAACCCGCGCAGTTTTGTCGCCTCTCTGGCCATCGCCTATGGCGAGGCCGCCGAGGCGCTTGGTCATAAAACAATCATGCGCGACCTCTATGGCATGGCGTTCGATCCTTGCCTGAAAGCCGACGAGATTCCGACCGCGGCCGGGTTCGCGCCGCGAGCCGATGTCGTGAGTGAGCGAGTCATGCTTGCGGACACCGATGTGTTCGCACTTTTTTATCCATTCTGGCTCAATGCGCCGCCGGCGATGTTGAAGGGCTATCTCGATCGTGTATTCGGGATGGGCTTTGCCTATGGAAAAGGCAGGGCCGGCAACGAACCGTTGCTCACCGGCCGCAAGCTGATCAGTTTCACGGCATCCGGCGCCCCAAGCGAATGGGTGCATCAGACCGGTGCGTGGGAAGCGGTTCGCACGTTATTCGATGAGCACGTTTCGGCTGTGTGCGGACTGACGGTCGTCGATCACGTGCATTTCGGCAGCATCGTTCCGGGGATTCGTGGCGATGTTGTGGCACGCCATCAGCAGTCGGTTCGTGATGCTGTAGCGAGACAATTCGGCCCACATTGACGGACTGGCAATGCGGGTTTCAGAGGTTTAACAGGGCCCAAAATCTAAGAGGCGCGACGCATGTCGATACGCAACATTGACGCTTTTTTACATCCTAAGAGCATCGCTTTGATCGGTGCCAGTACGCGGCCGAAGGCCATCGGCCAGGTCGTGGCAGCCAATCTGTTCAACGGCGGATTCGACGGCCCCATCATGCCGGTGAATCCCAAGGCCGTGTCGATCAACGGCGTGCTGTCATACAAGGATGTGAAAAGCCTGCCGATCACGCCCGATCTGGCGGTCATCGCCACGCCGCCCGCCACCATCCCGGGCCTGATTGCCGAACTGGCCGATCGCGGCACGCGCGGCGCCATTGTCATCACGGCCGGCCTTCGCGATATCAAGGACGAGAACGGCGTCACTCTTGAGCGCAAGATGCTCGATGCCGCCAAGCCCAAGCTGCTGCGCATCGTCGGCCCCAATGTCATCGGCGTGACCTCGACGCCGACGGGCATCAACGCCAGTTTCTCCGAAGCCAAGCCGATCAAGGGCAGAGTGGCATTCGTCTCGCAATCCGGCGCGATGATCGCGACGATCCTGGACTGGGCCTCCAC
>JBJKRM010000111.1:0-2960 GCA_046704685.1 Rhizomicrobium sp. | reverse complement strand
CGCCAGCATGTCGCCGAGGCGCGCCACATCCAGCAGCCCCGTCGCCGCGTCCTGATAAGTCGCCTGTAACAGGATGTGATCGGGCTCGTGCTCACGCAGCACGTTGTAGATGAGGTCGGTGGAGAACGTCACCTGCCGCCCGGTCTTCTCGCGATTCGGTCCGGTGCGCCGCTCGATCAGTCCCGAAATGATGGCGCAATTGCGGAAGGTGCGCTTGTACAAATTGGATTCCGCCAGCCAGGCATCGAGATCGTCGCCCAGCATGTCCTCGTCGAACAGCGCTGCCACGTCCACCCCGGCAAGATCGCGCTTGCCCCACACCGCCAGGGCATATTCGTTGGCGGAAAATCCCGTCGGCCGCAAATGCGCCCGCTCGAGGCGCCGCGTCACCAGCATGCCCAGCGTCTGGTGCGCCAGCCGTCCCTCGAACGGATAGCAGACGAGATAGAACCGCGCCCCGCGCGGGAAGGTCTCGACCAGCAACTGCCCCGGCTGCGGCAGCACGGATCGCCATTCCTGGATGCGCAGCCATTCGTGCACCGGATCGGGCAACAGGTTCCAGCTTTCCGGCTTCGACACCATCTCGCGCACCCGTTGTGCCAAAAACGTGGACAGCGGGAATTTGCCGCCATTGTAGGACGGCACCTGCCCCTCGCTATCCTGGGTGCGCGACACGAACGCCGCATCCTCGTGGATGGCTTCGAAACGCAACACCTCGCCGGCGAACACGAAGGTGTCGCCGGGCAAGAGCTGTTCGATGAAATACTCCTCCAATTGTCCCAGCGTGCGCCCGCCGGCGCCCACCGGCTTGCCCTTCGACTGCAGGCGGATGTCGATCAGCGGATCTTCGACGATGGTGCCGGCATTCAGCCGGTATTGCTGCGCCAGCAACGGATGCGCCAGCCGCCAAAGTCCCTCCGGCGTCTTGCGCAGCTTGGCATAGCGGTCATAGCGCTTCAGCGCATAGCCGCCGGTGGCGACGAAATCGACCACGCGGGCGAAATCCTCCCGCGAAATCCCGCGATAAGGCGAAGCCGACACCACTTCGCGATACAGTGCCGCCTCATCGAACGGCGCCGCGCACGCCATGCCCAGCACGTGCTGCGCCAGCACATCCAGGCTGCCTTTCTTCAGCCGGTCGCCGTCGAGTTCGCCGGCCACCACCGCCGCGCGCGCCGCCTCGCATTCCAGCACTTCGAAACGATTGGCCGGCACCAGCATTGCCTTGCTCGGCTCGTCGAGGCGGTGATTGGCGCGACCGATGCGCTGCACCAGCCTTGCGGCGCCCTTGGGCGCGCCGATGCACACCACATGGTCCACCGCGCCCCAATCGATGCCGAGATCGAGGGTGGAGGTGCAGACCACGGCGCGCAACCGCCCCGAGGCCATCGCCGCTTCCACCTTGCGCCGCTGCTCCGGCGCCAGCGAGCCGTGATGCAGGGCGATGGCGAGGTTGTCGTCATTGACCCGCCACAGATCCTGGAAGGTCAGCTCGGCCTGCCGCCGCGTGTTGACGAATACCAGCGTGGTCTTTGCCGTCTTGATCGCCGCCATCACATCGGCCATGGCGTGGCGCGCCAGATGTCCGGCCCAGGGCACGTATTCTTCCGAGGCCAGGATGGTGATCTGCGGAATGGCGCCCGCGGTTCCGCGCACCAATGCGGACAACGCTTCATCATCGGCCGATTGCGGAACGAGGTAACGCTGCAGCGGCACGGGATCGGCCACCGTCGCCGACAGCCCGACGCGTCGGTGCCCCGGCGCCAGTTGCGACAGTCGCGCCAGTCCCAGCGCCATCAGGTCGCCGCGCTTGGAATTGTGGATGGCATGCAGCTCGTCCAGCACCACGGTGCGCAAATGTTCGAACAGCCGCGGCGCATCGCGATGCGACAGCAGCAGCGCCAATTGCTCCGGCGTGGTCAGCAGGATGTCCGGCGGCGAATGCCGCTGCCTCTGCCGGCGGCCCGCCGGCGTGTCGCCGGTGCGGGTTTCCACCGTGACGTCGAGCCCCATCTCCGCGACGGGGGTTTCCAGGTTGCGCGCCACATCCACCGCCAGCGCCTTCAAGGGCGAGATGTAGAGCGTGTGCAGCGCGCGCGGCCGGCGGATACGCAGCGCCTTTCCTCCCCCGTTTACGGGGGAGGTGGTCCGCGCAGCGGACCGGAGGGGGGAGCAACCCGACAGTTCCATCAACGTCGGCAGAAATCCCGCCAGCGTCTTGCCGCCGCCGGTCGGCGCCACCAGCAGCACCGACTCGCCGCGCGACGCATGCTCGGCCAGCGCCAGCTGATGGGCGCGCGGCGTCCATCCGCGGCTGGTGAACCAGCGCGCGAAGGGCTCGGGCAGCAGCGTGGCGGGATTGGCCAAGGCACTCATGCCCGCCACCTTAGCATCCGCCGTCGTTCTTGGAACGTTCTTTTACCCTGTCAACGTAGTGTAAGGCCGCCTGACACCGCCACCAGGATCGGCCTCGCAGAACCAGGAAGCCCCTGCGTCACCGGGATGGGCACGCAGTTTGCTAGCAGTCTGACGTTGGTGTCAGAGGGGAGTTTCCCATGCGGATAAAAACGCTTATCGCGGCAGCGGTGCTGTTCGCCGGCCTTGGTTCGGCGGCTGAGGCCACGCCCGTCACCTACACGCTGAGCGGCGTCATGGACGGTTCGATCGGCGCCACCACGCTGAGCGGCGTGTTTCTCACCTGGACGATCACTTCCGACACGACGTTCGAATTGAATCCGCCGCCGTTCCCGGTACTGCCTGCGCTGTCGAACTCGATCGACATCTCCGGCTTCGGCACCGCCACGCCAACGTCTGCGTTTATCTACGCAAATAATATCCTCGGCCCCGGCGAGGCTTCCTTCACCGACTCTGGCACTACG
The DNA here is from genome assembly GCA_046704685.1 of Rhizomicrobium sp. Classification (GTDB taxonomy): domain Bacteria; phylum Pseudomonadota; class Alphaproteobacteria; order Micropepsales; family Micropepsaceae; genus Rhizomicrobium. The sequence continues at coordinate 81 of JBJKRM010000111.1, read as the reverse complement.
CAGGGCATCGGATTCATCTCGCCGACCGTTGTTTTCTTGACCTATGACGGCGTCAGCTCATTGGGGCCCATCCCATTGGCC
>JBJKRM010000110.1:0-2546 GCA_046704685.1 Rhizomicrobium sp. | reverse complement strand
GGATTTTGTTGAAAAACTCTCCCGTTGAGGACGCCGCGTAGGGCTGATTCACTGCCATTATCGAGTCGGGAGTGGCTTCGATGATGGGAAAGCAGGCCAACCAGCCAGCATTTTTGTACGACTTCGCACTGGATAGGCACGTTCCTGCCGATCACATGCTGCGGTCCATCGACCGGTTTGTTGAGCTGGATGATCTGCGGGCCAAGCTGGCGCCGTTTTACAGCCACACCGGTCGGCCCTCGATTGATCCGGAGTTGATGATCCGGATGCTGCTGGTGGGCTATTGCTACGCCATCCGGTCTGAGCGGCGGCTGTGCGAGGAAGTCCACCTGAACCTGGCTTATCGCTGGTTCTGCCGGCTGGGATTGGATGGAGCGGTACCCGATCACTCCACCTTCTCGAAGAACCGTCATGGGCGCTTCCGCGACAGTGACCTGTTCCGCCACCTGTTCGAGACAGTGGTTCGCCGCGCCATCAAGGAAGGTCTGGTCGGCGGCGAAGGCTTTGCCGTGGATGCCAGTCTGATCGCGGCGGACGCCAACAAGCAGCGCTCGGTGCCTGGTTCCGAGCAGCCCGACTGGCAAGATTTGGCGGCCACCCGGCGGTCGGTGCAGGAATACCTCGACACGCTGGACCAGGCCGCCTGGGGCGCGGCAAGCGAGGTGACGCCGAAGTTCATCGCCAAGTCCGATCCGGCGGCGCAATGGACCGGCGCCCACAAGGGCCATGCCTTCTTCGCCTACTCGGATAACTATCTGATTGACCTGAAAGCCTCGATCATCATGGATGTCGAGGCGACCCGCGCCATCCGGCAGGCCGAGGTGGGCGCCACCAAGACCATGATCGACCGCACTGAAGAGCGCTTCGGAGTGAAGCCGCAGCGGCTCAGCGGCGACACCGCCTACGGCTCGGCGGAGATTTTGAACTGGATCGTCAACGAGAAGAACATCGCCCCGCATGTGGCGCTGTGGGACAAATCCGAACGGGCCGACGGCACCTTCAGCCTGTCGGACTTCCGCTTCGATGCCGACACCAACAGCTACACTTGCCCGGCGGGCAAGCTGCTGGTGCAGTATCGCCGCCACTTCACCAACCAGAGAACCGGGATCGTCTTCGGCAACCGAAGGCAATATCGCGCCGAACGGCGGGATTGCGCGACGTGTCCTCTCAAGGCCAAGTGCTGTCCCGGCCCGCACCCGCGCAAACTGTCCGTCAGCGTGCACGAGGCGGTGCGCGACGTGGTCCGCAGTCTTCGCGATACGCCCGAATACCTTCAGTCCCGCCGCGAGCGCAAAAAGGTCGAGATGCTGTTCGCGCATCTGAAGCGAATACTTCGGCTTGGGCGACTACGATTACGAGGCCCCTGCGGCGCCCGCGATGAGTTCCTCCTGGCCGCCACCGCCCAAAACCTCAGAAAACTCGCGAAACTGATCCCGATGCCCCAGCCGGCATTGGCAATCTGAAGCCGGCGGCGCCCAAACGCCCGGCGCCGCTCCCCAGAAAGCCAGGAAGGCCGCGCTCACTATCGAGTTCTTCAACAAAATCGGCGCACTTCCGCCGATCGGTGAATGGCAAATCTTGGATCAAAACCGGAAATTGGCCCTGCGGTGAAATCACAGCCCGACTCCGGACGTGGCGGTTTCGGCGCAAGAGCGGCTATAGTGAGTGCTCAAGGCTGATGCCGTGGGGGGAATGATGAAAAAGCAAGTCAACAAAGTTGCGCTGATGCTTTGGCTGGGCGCCGTCGTTGTGCCGCCCCCCGCGCTAGCCGGGGGTTTGCCGCCTGCCCCCAATGGTGATCTGACATATGGCTATTGCCCAACCCCGCCAGGCACTGACAAAGCCGATGGCGTGACGGAATTGTCGTTCGACGGGACACAGGACGGGGCGCTCGCCAATGTGACCGTGAAATGGTCGAGTGCGAACCCGGATCTCGATAAGGCGGCGCAATCTTGTGTGAGCCAATGGCATTTCTCTCCCGGCACCAAGCGGGGACAGCGATGGCTCGGACACCATTCCCTCACCATCGACTGGACCACGAAAGGCGCTGATCGGCCATATGGCAAACCCCACGTTCCGCATGTTTGCTGGAACTTTCCCGAGATGGCACAGATCGGAGGGATCAGCGGCGAAGTGCTGATCCGCTTCACCATCAGCGAAGAGGGCGATGTCACCGATCCGTCAATTGCCAAATCGAGCGGCAATGCCGACCTTGACAAGGCGGCGCTCCATTGCGTCGCAAGCTGGACTTATCGGCCAATCCTGAAAGGCGGCAAACCCACGGCGGTGCCATTCGAGACCAAAATCGTGTGGCATGTGACTACGCCAGGGCACAGCCAATAGCCGTCAAGGCGGAAGTGAATCTAGAAAGGTTTGAGGTCATGGGTGGGCGGCCCCGGGACAATAACGAGCCGGGGACGTTGAACAAGATGGAGCAAGCAGCGGTCTAACCGGGAAGGTATGGGGGAATCTGGCCTATGACATCGGCACCGACCGGCTTCACCGCCGTGGACGAGATTTCCAGCGATGACGAGGAAGATGCCGGA
>JBJKRM010000109.1:0-5524 GCA_046704685.1 Rhizomicrobium sp. | reverse complement strand
CTTCCTCATTGCGACCATCGCAGTAGGAACGTTGTTCGCCTACTACACCTATCGCAAGTGGTACAAGATCGTACTCTTTCTCATCGCTTGCATGATTGTTCCGGTCATTGGCAACGGCTTTCGTGCCCTGGGTATCATTTTACTCGCCCATTTCAGCGATAACACGATCGCGGTCGGTGCCGATCACCTCATCTACGGTTGGGGTTTCTCAGTTGCCATTCTGGGACTACTGATGTTCATCGGCATGAAATTCGCCGATGACTTCAAGCTCGACGAGCCAGTGGAGCCGGTGCCGTCCGAGTCGAAGCCGCGTCCGCCGCATATCTTTGCGATGACGGTTCTTGCGGGTCTGGTCGCAATCTCGGCAGTGCCTGCGTTTGCCGCTTGGCGCGCCAGTTCATTAAGAACAGTCGATGCCGCTGCATTTTCGATACCGCCCTCGCTACCCGGATGGACTCTGGGGGCCGTGTCGCGGGGTTGGGTGCCGGATTATCGCAAGCCGGATGCCAAGCTCGAGTTCTCGATGCGGGACTACAACGCCTTCGCACCACCGATCGATGTTTTCGTCGAATACTATGGCGACGAGACGGAAGGTCACAACCTTATCGCGTCCACCAACAAGATGTGGAACGAGAACGTTTGGCATCCCATCCGGAAGGATTATCGGACGGCGCGCGTCAACGGCGTACCGGTGCATTTCCGCGAGTTGGAGCTGGGCAGCGGTGGCGTCAGCCGCTTGATCTGGTGGACCTTTGTGGCGGGCCGGCACTACACCACCAGCGGCCTTCAAGTGAAGCTCCACCGCGTCCGCACGGCCCTGACCGGCGGGCACGGTGCGGCCTTGTTGGCTATCTCGACCGTCATGGATTCCGACATCAACGCGGCGCGGGTACGGCTACGTGGAGCCGTGGCGGATTTGGGACCGGTCAAGGCGAAGATCGACGATGTTAGAGCGATTGTGGAACGCTAGAACAGGATAGCGAAGATGTGCGGCATCAGCGGCTGGTTCGACATGGCGGGCAAGCGGTCCGCCGACAGGCTGATGGCCAAGGCGATGAACGACGCCATCGCCCACCGCGGGCCGGATGGGGAGGGCTTCCACTTCGACGAAGGGCTTGCTCTCGGCCACCGGCGGCTGGCGATCATCGACCTCGCCACCGGCGAGCAGCCGATGTTCACCGAAAACAACCGCATCTGCATCGTCTTCAACGGTGAAATCTTCAACTACCGTGAACTGCGTCGCCTCTTGGAGCAGCGTGGCCACGCCTTCCGCACCAAATCAGACACCGAGGTGATCCTGCGTGCTTGGGTGGAGTGGGGTGGTGACTGCGTCGATTACATTCACGGCCAGTTTGCCTTCGCGTTGTGGGATAGGAGCGAACAAACGCTGTTCCTGGCCCGTGACCGTCTTGGCGAGAAGCCGCTTTATTACGCAATGCTGCCGGACAAGACCTTCCTGTTCGCCTCCGAACTGAAGGCTTTGATGGTCAATCCCGCGCTGCCGCGTACCATCGATCCCTTGGCCGTGGAGGACTTCTTCGCCTACGGCTACATCACCGATCCACGCACGATCTATTCCAGCGTGCGCAAGCTCGACGCCGGATGCAGTCTCACGCTGCGCCGCGGTCAGACGCCGCGCTTCCGCCAGTATTGGGAGCCGCGTCCCGCGCGACATTCCGACAGGGACCTTGAAGCCAGTGCGGCCGGTCTGCGCGAACGTCTGGCCGGCGCCATCCGGTCTCAGTTGGTGTCGGATGTGCCGATCGGCTCGTTTCTCTCCGGCGGTGTGGATTCGAGCGCCATTACCTCTCTAATGGCGCAGGCCGTTCCGGACGCACTGTCCTGTTTCACTATCGGCTTCGACGATCCGCGCTTTGATGAGCGCGCTCATGCCGGTGCCGTCGCTGCGCGCTACGGCACCAGGCAGCATGTGGAAGTCGTTTCGCCGGACGACATGGAAACGGTGGAGATGCTGCCGGGCATATTCGACGAGCCGTTTGGCGACAGCTCTGCTCTGCCGACATATCGTTTGTCGAAGCTTGCGCGCCGGCATGTGACCGTGGCGCTGTCTGGCGACGGCGGCGATGAGTTGTTCGCCGGTTATCGGCGTTATTTGTTTCATGGCCGTGAGGAAGCGCTGCGTAGCGTTTTTCCAGGAGCGCTGCGCCGCTCTTTGTTCGGCACGTTGGGGCGCATCTATCCGCAGCTCGACTGGGCGCCGCGGCCGTTGCGCGCGCGGCAGACCTTTCGCGAACTGTCCTGCAGTGCGGTGGAAGGTTATTTTCACAATGTCTCTGTCGTGAACGATGAGATGCGGGCGCGCTTGTTCTCGCCAGATCTGCGCCGCGCCATCAACGGCTATCACGCGATGGATGTGATCGCCGAGCATATGGCCAAGGCGCCATCCGACGATCCGATCAGCAAGGCCCAGTATGTCGATCTCAAGACTTGGCTGGTTGGCGACATTCTCACCAAGGTGGACCGCACTGCCATGACATGCAGCCTTGAGGTGCGCGTTCCGATGCTGGATCCTACTTTTGTGGAATGGGCCATGGGACTACCGCGCAACCTCAAGCTGGCACGCGGCGAAACCAAAGTCGTGTTGAAGCGTGCGCTGGAACCGCTCGTGCCGCACGATGTGCTCTATCGGCGCAAGCAGGGCTTTTCGGTGCCGTTGGCCAAGTGGTTCCGCGGCCCCTTCGGCAAGGGTTTTGCGCAGAAGGTCCAGAGCAGTGATCAGTTGGCCGAGCATTTCGAGATGAAGACGGTCAACCAGTTGCTGGAAGGTCATCAGCAAGGCTGGGCCGACAACAGCCGGGCTCTGTGGCTGCTCTGGATGTTCAACGGATTCCTCGAACGGCACCACAGCCGACCATCACCGGTACAGGAGCTGTCTCTCGCCTAACCGTCGCCGGCGCCTGATCCACAACAGGAGCGGGAGCAGTCCTCCGCACAAGAGCGCGAGGCTGCTGCTTTCGTCCACCATGTGTGGGCTGCAGCTTTCAGTCTGGTGGCAATCCGGCGGTGGTGAACAGTTGTTGGCGTCATGACAATCCGGCGGCGGCGTGCATGAATTCGTTTTATGGCAATCGGGCGTCGGACCGCAGGTGTGGGTCTGATGGCAGTCGGGGGGGGGGTGCCCGCCGCAATCGGCGCCCCAACAGCCGCCTCCACCGCCACCATAGAACCAGCCCCAACCTCCGCCACCGCCACCCGGGATCACTGTGGCGGTTTGGATGAAGGAGTAGCTGCCACCGCCGTAATCCAGCGAGCTGGTGCCTCTGATGGCGTTGTCCACGGCGGTCAAGGTTTGTGAAACCGCTGCTTTCGCTCCAGGCACATGCCTTTCAATCACCTGGGAAATGCCGCTGCTGATCGCTTTGCCCACTTGAGAGATGCCGTTGCTGAATGCCTTGCCGTGTTCCTTCCAATCCTGCCAAGCGGTATCGTCACTGACGGCAGGCGGGTCCGGCTTGACCATAGGCAATTCCGCGTGTTGGGCAGGGGAGGGGCCATCCAGCCCGCGATCCAGCCTGTGGTAAAGGGCAGACCAAGCCCGCGCCAAATCGTTCGAGTGCAGTCCCGTATACAGCACCGCAGCCGTGAGCAGAACCAGCGCGGCGATAATGGCAGCGCGGATACTATTCCTCTTGAGCGTTCGTGTTTGCACCCAACAGCCCACCAGGGCGGCGCGGCGTTGGCCGTCAGTAGACCCGCCCCTGCAGAATAAACAGCAAACCTCGTGCCGCTATAAAAGTGTAATGATTACAGTTGTTTGGCTAGAGGAAAAGTTAATGTCGTAAATTTTATTTACACCTGTCGGCAACCTCCGGCCCATGTCTGGATGGTTTTGGGGCTCTGGTAGGCCCTTGAAACACTGATTTGTTCAAACCGTTGCTTGGGGTTATGACTGGCGTCGGCGTGCAAAACAGGTGTCATTTTGAAGATCAAGCTCCACAAGAATGACCTACCGGACGGGTTGGACCTCGGTCTTGTCATTGCCATTGACACTGAGACCATGGGGCTCAACCCGCACCGTGATCGCCTCTGCTTGGCTCAGTTGTCCGCCGGCGATGGCATCTGCCACGCTGTCCAATTTGCCCCCGGCGCCTATGCCGCCCCCAACCTGAAGCGACTATTGACCGATCCGGCCAGGCTGAAGCTTTTCCACTTCGCCCGTTTCGACGTGACTATGTTCCGCCACGCGCTCGGTGTCGTCACGGCTCCTGTTTATTGCACCAAGATCGCCTCCAAACTGGTGCGCACCTACACCGACAAGCATGGGCTCAAGGATCTTGTCCGGGAGCTTCTGAGTGTCGATCTTTCCAAGGAGCAACAGAGTTCCGATTGGGGGGCTCCGGAATTGACGGAGCGTCAGCTTGCTTACGCGGCCAACGACGTCGCCTATCTGCACCGTCTCCGGGAGACACTGGACAAGATGTTGGCGCGCGAAGGGCGCACAGATCTGGCCCAAGCATGCTTCGATTTTCTGCCGGCCAGGGTGGAACTTGATCTGGCGGGCTGGCCCGGTGTCGATATCTTCGAACATTGACCGCGGCAAATTTGCCTAATTGGGTCAATAATTTACCTGCGCTGAAGGACTCGCCTTGAACCGGCGCCGGGTTTTGTCCAAACTTGGCATGAATTTCGCTGTAGGGCTGGCTCCGCGGGACGGATTCCTGCGTGCGTTCCCTCTGGCTCCTGCCGGTTGATGGGTCCGGTCGGGTTCGCAACTCTGGTGTTTTATGCGTCCAGTCCCAGCCAAAGATTTCGTCCCCGAGGCAGCGCAGGCTGCTGACTTGGCGGTTGCCCGTCGCGTCGTGGATGCGGCCGGTGACGCGCTTCGGCTTCTGACGGATAGCCTGGGACCAGGCTTCATTCGCGCGGTGGAAACACTTCTCAGAGCCAAAGGCAGGGTGATTGTCAGCGGCATCGGCAAATCGGGGCACATCGCCCGCAAGATCGCGGCGACCATGGCTTCCACCGGCACTCCGGCGCATTTCGTCCATCCTTCTGAGGCCAGTCATGGCGATCTCGGTGAATTGACCTGCAACGATGTTCTGCTTGTGCTGTCCTGGCGGGGAGAGACCACCGAACTGTCGGATCTCGTCGTTTATGCTAAGCGGTTTCAGATTCCGCTGATCGGAATGGCCTGGAACAGGGACTCCACGCTGCTCAAGGCGGCCGACGTGCAATTGGTTTTGCCGCACATCCGCGAGGCCTGTCCGCATGGCTTAGCACCGACCACCTCGACGACGTTGATGCTGGTTCTCGGCGACGCATTGGCACTGGCATTGATGGAGCGGCGCGATTTTTCGGCTGACGAATACCGCAATCTGCACCCCGGTGGTTCGCTGGGGCGCGCACTTATACGGGTCAAGGACCTGATGCATGGCGGTAACGAACTGCCGCTGGCCGATGAAACCAGCTTGCTGCGTGATGCATTGCCCGTCATGGAAAAGCACAATTTCGGCTGCATCGGCGTGGTCGACAACAAAGGCTCCTTGCTCGGCATCATTACCGA
>JBJKRM010000108.1:0-3027 GCA_046704685.1 Rhizomicrobium sp. | reverse complement strand
CGCCTGCTGCATCATGCTGGCCGGCCCGCTGTCGCCGGCCCAATCGACCACATCCATATGCAAGACGGCGAGCACCTCTCCGTCGCGCGCTCCGAACACGCTGGTGGCGGGTTTTCCGGCGACCATGGACTGGACATTGACGGTGGATGTCCTCGGCTCACGCGCCGCGGTAATGAAATGGGCGTCCTGGCGCAGAACGGCGCGGGTGAGACTGCGCAGGCGCGACGGCGGGCCTTGCAGTTTGCGAAAGGCGCGCTTGGCGTCGTCCGGTGAGCTGACAAACTTCACGCCGTCCCCACCCCAACTGCCATCGGCCTTCATCACACAGGGAAGCCCGACCTGCGCCAGTGCGTCCGTCAACCAATCGAGGTCCTCGACGGCCAACGTCAACGGAGCCGCGATGCCCTCTTCCCGCGCCGCCGCGATGGACGGCGCACGGGCGGTGAGAACGGCATAGTTCTGCAGCGGCCCCAACGAGCGCTCCAGAAGCGGTTGGAACCCAGGCAATGAAAGCAGGAGTGTCAGGGCGCGGTCGTCGCAGGGAATGACGAGATCGGGTGCGGCCGCTTCGATCGCGGTCGTGATCGATTCCGCCCCGTGCAACGGACGATAGCAATGGGCGCGATCCACATAGCGACAAACCCGCAGCACATGGCCTTGCGGGAACACGGCTTCCACCTGCGCGCCCAGCATCGAGAAAGCGCCGGCCAACCGGGCCGCCGACGGCCAATTCACCGTGGTGGCCAGGAGGATCTTCTGTTTCATGACGGTGAGGATAGAACCGCGAGTTTCAATTGCGGGTTAAGCCGCAAATGTCATCCCCCACAAGCGCTGCGAAGCAACGCGAGGGAAGGGACCCAGGTGCTCGAGAACTAATGAGAGGTAAACGCGAGGCACGGCTAAGTCTGTGAGATCACGACGTGTCGCGACCTGGATCCCCTTCCCTCGCAGCGCGCTCGTACGCGTCCTTCGCTGGCGCTCAGGACCTACTCGCCGCTGCTCGGCCGGGGATGACAGCGTGGTTCAGGCCTTCCACCCTGCCCCGAGCCTGGTGATCGCGGTGTCGGCCACCCAGCGATAGTGGCGGTCGGAGAGGAATATCTGCAGGAAGACGATGGCGGCGAGCGACGGGCGATAGCAGCCGTGCCGGACCGCCTTGAGATAGAGCCTGAGCGCCTGCCAGCGATCGTTCACGGCGACATATTTGGCATAGGCCCAGCCCAGGCAGCCGTAATAGGCCTTGTCGGGAATCTGGCCGCGCAGGCCGTCGATCCATTGCTTCATGCTGGCGCAGCGGCGCCCGGATGACAGGCGGCCGGGATCGAAAGTGTCGCGCCAGATGACCGCCGGCTGATCCGCCATGATGAAGCGGATTCCCGCCAGTGCGGCGCGGATGGCAAAATCGGTGTCCTCCGCCGCCGGCAGGTTCTCGTGGAATCGGATGCGGCGCGCCTGAGCGGTCTCGACCACGATAGTGGAGGTGGGAAGAAAGCCGCGGTCACACAACAGGTAGGTGGCCATGTCCTCGCCACCGGCGATGGCGCGCGGCGGCTTGACGATGGTGCAACCGTCGCCGCGATCGACGATGATCCGGGCATAGGCGCCGGTGTTGGGGCCGTGCTCCAGGAGCGCGCGCATGGCGGCCAGGTGATGCGGCAGAAAACGGTCGTCGGAATCGAGGAACGCCACGAAACGGCCTGTGGCGCGATCGATGCCGGTGTTGCGGGCGGCGCCGCCACCGGCATTGTCCTGCCGCACGAAGACGATGCGGGGATCGCCGATGCCTTCCACGACGCGGGCGGGATCGTCCTTCGAGCCATCATCGACCACGACGATTTCGAAATCCTGCTCCGTTTGGGACAGCACCGACGCGAGGCAATCCCGCAGCAGGACGGCGCGGTTGTAAACGGGAATCACCACCGAGAAGAACGGCGTCACGCGGCCCTCCGCATGTTGCCGAGCATGGCGATCAGCAACAGATTGGCCACCCAGGTGACGCCGTCGCCCTCCAGGAAATCCGTTTCCATCATGTTGTGCAGGATGAGGAAGACGAACAGCGAGAACAGCAACGCCTTCACGGCGATGTCGCCGCGGCGCCAGAAATCGACGGCCGGCAGGATGACGAGCGCCACCATGGCCAGCAGAAAGCCGATGACGCCGGTGGTCACCAGGATCTGAAGATAGCCGTTGTGACCGTGGCTGGCTTCGGTCACCCAGCCGCCGACGTAATGGGCCAGGGGCGAGATGCCGCCGCTGTCGGAAAAGGTGCCGAAACCGGCGCCGAACAGCGGATGGTCGCGGATGTAGTCGATCTCCGCCTGCCAGATCGCGGTGCGGCCGGTGAGATCCTGGGGATTGGACAAAAACCGCGCGATGGCATTCTGGTCGGCAATCAAGAAGGTCACCGCCGCCACCACCAGCAGCGCGGCGGCAACCGCCGCAATGGTGCGATCGATCTCGCGCCGCCACGCCAGGCGATAGATCGCGCCGGCCAGGACGGCGATCACCAGCAAGCCCAGGGAGGATTTGGAGCGCGTCATCACCGTGAAGAACACGGCGGCGGCCACCACCGCGAGATCGAGCAGCTTCTGCCAGCGCCACCGCGACGGTGCGAACAGGAAGATCAGCGCCGTCATGGCGCCGACCGAACCGGCGATGTTCTTGTGGCCGTAAAGACCGCGCCAGTCGCCGACCAGCGAGGGATCGGATTCGCCCGGCAGATGCACGGCGGTCGGGATGAATTTGATCGAGATGATGTTGACCACCAGGATGGCCAGCAATAGCCAGCGCCATATGGCGAGGCTGCGTTCGGTGCCGACGTTCTCCACGCTCAGCATCGCCGAGATCACCAGCACGATGGCCAGGCCGCTGCGCCGGATGGTGATGTCGGGCTCCGACGACCACGCCGCGCTCACCACGCACCAGGCCAGTAACCCTAACAGGACAAGGGGAAGCGATGAGAGTGCCTGCAGGCCGCGTTGGCGCCAGGCGCTGAAAGCAATGGCCGCAAGCACCGCGATGTAACAG
>JBJKRM010000107.1:0-3549 GCA_046704685.1 Rhizomicrobium sp. | reverse complement strand
CACGCCGATGTAAAAGACGCGGCCGGTCTGGTGATAGACGTAAGGCCGGCTCGCATACCTGTCGGCGATCAGATAGGTCGCCTGATTGGTCAGGTTGAGAGCGTTGAAGAAGACCATGAAGTTCTCGTCGTATTTGTAGGACATCGAAGCATCGATGTTGAGGGTCGATTTGCTCCAGATGCCGTAGTTGTTGTTGCGCGACGAGATGTTGTTGTCGATCAGGTACCTGCCACGATAGGCCGCCGTGATGCGGGTCTGGAAGATCGTGTCGTCATAGTACAGCGTGGCGTTGTAGCTGTTGCGCGACAGGTCTTTCAGGTCAGCCTTCATGATGAGGTTGCCCTTCGAGTCGTAATAGGACTGCTGCGCCTGAACGTAGGTGTAGTTCAGCAGCATGCCAGTGTTGCTCCAAAGACCGGGCAGGAACCCGAACTGCTGCTGCCAGTTGATCTCGGTGCCGTAGAGCGGCGCGCCCTTGGCATTGATGGTGGCCGTGTAGGACCACTCCATGTTCTGGCCGCCATTCGAGATGCAGTAGCCGTCGGTGATCGTGCTCCAGTCCGAACCGGTGCCGCCGCAAGCCGAGACGAAGGCCGCGGTTTCGAGGCCGAACGGGTTGTTGGCCGCCGTGCCGGTCGACTGAACCGACTGGTTGAAGGTGTCGATGTGTTTCCAGAAACCGGCCACCGAGATCATCGAGCCTGTGCCGTAATAGTACTCGAAGGCGAGGTCGAGATTCTTGGAACGGGTCGGCTTCAAGGTCGGATTGCCGATCGAGGCGGAGGCGTTGCTGCCGGACACCGCGATCTTGCCGGTCGGCATCATGCTGCCCAGACCGGGACGCGCCATCGCATAAGAGGCGTTGAAGCGGATCAGGAAGTTGTCGACGGGCGACAGAACCGCGTTCAAGGATGGCAGCCAGTCGTGATAGACATTGTGACCGGTGGACGGCGTGATGGCGCCGTTGATCAGCGAATAGCCCAGCGACTGCATGTCAGTCTGGACATAACGCACGCCGACATTGCCGCGGAATCCCATATTGGCGATCTCGCTATCCCAATCCATCTGCAGCCAGCCGCTGTAGTCGTTCTCGCGCACCGCGCCGGTGTTGGAATAGCCGGGTGCGGAGCTCATCGGATAGACCGACGGATCCCAGATGTGAATCGCCGAGGCGGCCTTGTTGAAGTCGAGCGCAAACCAGTTCCGGTCGGAACCCGCCGGCGTGCCGATGGTCTCGAACCCGATGGTCGTGGCATAATCAGACAGCGGAACCGAGCGGATGTCGGCCGGAAGCGAGGACTGCTCCGAAGTCGAAGTATCGACGCCACGCCGCTTTTCCAGGGTGTTGTAGCCGAAGAAGCGGGCGCTGGCACCACCAGAGAGCTTGATCTCGTCCGTCGCTTGATACGATGCGTCGAGATTGATGGTGCGGAACGAGTTGTTGACGTAGTTCTCGCGCTTGCGGATGTTGGACAGGAACCAGCCATCCGTCGAGGTCGGGTCGACATTGCCCAGGCTCAATTCCGGCATGGCGCCTTGCGAGAAATCGTAGGTATACGGGTCGGAATTGGTGCCGACGCCGCAGCCGGCATAGTTGTTGGTGGCCGGGTCGGTGGTGCCGAAGCAGCCATAATCCGCCATCAGATAGGCCTGGACCGGGTTGCGGAAGTGCGACTCCGACCAGCCGGCCAGCATGTGAACCTTGAAGGCGTCGGAGAACTCATGCGACCCCTCCAACGTCACTTGCATGAAGCGGGTGTCGTTGTGATCGAGACGATGCTCGTCACGCATGCCGACGCCGGTCGCCTGGGCGCTCCACATCGTCATCGTATCGTTGCCGACGCTGTCGATTCCGGTCGGGCCGCCGATATTCGACGTGTTGAAGTTGACGATGTTGATGTTCTGGATGCCGGTGGAGTGGTAGTACATCGTCATGCCGGTGTTGCTGTCGACGTAAGAGCCGCCGGAACCGGTCTTCGATGTGCTGAACGAATTGGCTTCCATCTGGAATTCCTGCCGCTGCTCGGCGAAGTCGGCGTACAGCGCATCCACGGTGAACAGCGTGTTGTCGTCCGGCTGCCACTGCACGGAACTGGTCAGGCCCAGACGCTTCTCGTTGGTCTTGTAGATCTCATAACGCGCGAAGCGCGGATGGAAGGCCGCATTGGCGGCGGCGTAGTTGGCATCGGCCGTGGTGGTGGCACAGGTCACCCCGGCATCGGTGCAAACCGCCCCGAACATATAGGACGACGACGGCGAGGCACTGGAGCTGGTGTTGATGTCCGACATCCAGCGCACGGTGCTGACACCTTCTTCGCGCGTGTTGGTGATGCCGTAGGCGCCAGACACCAGGATGCCGAGGCGTCCTCCCATGAAGGTGTCCGAAGCCAGCACGGCGAAGCGCGGATTGCTCGAGCCGTTCATCTCCTGATAGCCGTACTGCGCCGATGCGGTGAAGACGGCACCCGAATAGTTGAAGGGCCGGCCGGTCGTCAGATCGACGGTGGCACCCAGCGAGCCCTCTTCCAGGTCGGCCGAGTTCGACTTGTGGACGGTCAGCGCCGAGAACAGATCAGAGGCGAAGACGTTGAAGTCGAAGCCGCGGCCGCGGTTGGCGCCGCCACCAGAGGTCGAGGCGTCGGGACCACCGACCGTGGCGATGGTCTCCATGCCGTTGATCCGCACGCGGGTGAAGCTGGCACCGAGGCCGCGCACCGCAATTTGCCGCCCTTCGCCGCCGTCGCGGGTAATGTTCACACCCGGGATGCGCTGCAGCGATTCCGAGACGTTCATGTCGGGGAATTTGCCGATGTCTTCGGCCAGGATGGAGTCGGTGGCCTCGACGCTGGTGCGCTTTAGGTCGAGAGCCTTTTCCAGGCTCTCGCGGAAACCAGTCACGACGACCGTCTCCATGCTCTGCGTTTCGTCCTGCGCGAAGGCCGGGGTTGTCCCAATCACGGCCAGCAACGCGATCGCCGATGCGCCAAGTCGCAGACGTGACGAGCTATTCAATAACGTCATGGTGGGTTTCCCTCCCTTATACCGATCTGCCCCACAAGCAGTCCGGCTTGTCCAATTACTTTCCCTTTTCACCCAACCGGCCCCGTATCGATCAGACACCGGTGTCAATCGACAGCAGCCCGACCGCTTGGAATGCTCATGCTACGCAGGAGACCTGACACCACGCTTTCGTCACGTCCTGGCCGCAACCAGGAAAGGTAACGCTAACACCAAGTCAACATACGGTTTTTCCTTTGTTTCCTGCGTTCACAGCGGAGGCTATGTTGGCGTGGCTCAGGGGTTACACTGGGTGATTTTCTGCGCAATCAGATTGCTCAGCAGCGCATTTTTGGGGCCTTAGCCCCTTAGACACCGCTGGGCTCGACTGGCTGAAGCCCAAAAAGCCGGATCACCAAGGCGCGCTGCCCGGCGCCCAACAGGGGCGCCGCACCACGAAGAACCGTTGCCGAAAGCAGATCAGCGCCCGATCACCTCCACCGGCGCCGTGGAGCCCGTTAATTTGCCGGTCTTGTCGTTCCACACCAGGGG
>JBJKRM010000106.1:0-4916 GCA_046704685.1 Rhizomicrobium sp. | reverse complement strand
GCACCGGTTCTTCCCATTCCAATCCCAGCCAGGCGAGATCGTCGAAAATGGCGCGCTCGTAGTCCGGCCGGCAGCGCGTCGCATCGATGTCCTCGATGCGCAACAGGAATCGATCGCCCGCCGCGGACGCCGTCAGGGCGGCGAAGGCATGGCCGAGATGGAGATGGCCGGTGGGGCTGGGTGCGAAACGGGTTGTGATGGTCATGGCGGCATGACAATCATGGAGCCGAACACACGGCGGGAACAAGATGGCGCTCTCCGGTCCCAGGCTCGATCCGCGCGGCGGCAAGGCGGCGCAACTGGTGGTGCTGGTGCATGGCTACGGTGCCGACGGCAAGGATCTCATCGGTCTGGCCAAGCCCTTGTCGCAAGCACTGCCGGGCGCGGCCTTCGTGGCGCCC
This sequence comes from Rhizomicrobium sp., assembly GCA_046704685.1. Taxonomy (GTDB): domain Bacteria; phylum Pseudomonadota; class Alphaproteobacteria; order Micropepsales; family Micropepsaceae; genus Rhizomicrobium. The sequence goes on along the minus strand of JBJKRM010000106.1, from coordinate 4,515 downwards.
AACGCCCCGCATCCCTGTCCCGGCGCCGGCTTTCAGTGGTTTCCCATCACCGAGCTCGATCCCATGCGGATGCATCAGGGTGTGACCACGGCCGCGCCGGTGCTGCAGGACTTCATCGAACGCGAACTGGACCGGCTGTCGCTGACCACGGACAAGCTGGCCCTGGTGGGCTTCAGCCAAGGCACCATGCTGTCGCTGCATCTGGGTCTGAGTGCCTTGAAGCCGGCCGCCGTGGTCGGATTTTCCGGCGTGCTGACCGGGGCGCCGAAGGCCTTGACCAATCCGCCCCCGCTGCTCTTGACCCATGGCAGCGCCGATCCGGTGATCCCGCCGGAAGCGCTTTTCCTTACGGTGGGCGCCCTTGGCGCCCTTGGCGCCCGCGTGCAGTGGCATCTTTCCCCCGGCGTGGGCCACGGCATCGACGACGAAGCGCTGGGGTGCGCCGCCGCTTTTCTGGCATTGGCCTTCGCCGGGCGCCTGCAAGCCGGTGGCGAGATCTGCTGCGCGCTGCGCTGAGGCGTCGCCAATCCGTCACAGCGAATCGTGTAAGTTCCGCGCCGTATTGGCATTGTCGGGCGTTGTCCGTACACTCGCCAAAACACAATGGAGGCGAGGTCTTCGAAGGGGTCGTGTCGTGTTAGCCGCGCGCAGCCCGGAAAACTGCCCGGCACTCGTGCTCAACGCGGATTTCCGGCCGTTGAGCTACTTTCCGCTGTCCTTGTGGTCCTGGCAGGACACCATCAAGGCGGTGTTCCTCGAACGCGTCAATATCCTTGAGCAATACGACCGCACGGTGCATTCGCCGTCGTTCGAGATACGGCTGCCATCGGTGGTCTCGCTCAAGACCTACATCAAACCGGCGCGCAATCCCGCCTTCACGCGGTTCAACGTCTTTCTGCGCGACCGCTTCGAATGCCAGTATTGCGGCTCGTTTGACGACCTCACCTTCGATCATGTCATTCCGCGCTCGCGCGGCGGCAGGACGACATGGGATAATGTCGTGACGGCCTGCGCGCCCTGCAATCTCTTGAAGGGCGGCCGCTTGGCGACCCAATGCGGCATGCATCCGCGCCAGCGCCCGCACCGCCCGACGGTCAACGAGCTGCGCAACAACGGTCGCCGCTTTCCGCCCAATTATCTGCATGAAAGCTGGGCTGACTATCTGTACTGGGACAGCGAGCTGGAGCCGTAGCGAGCGGGCGGAAGCCTTCGCACCATTGACGATTTTCTCAAATCCGCGTCGACAAGGCGATGGCGATACGGCAACCGGTTTTGATCGCGCCATGCAGGAGCGCATAACCGGGCGCCTGGTCGGCGTCATGCGCCCGCGCGGTGTCGCGATGGGCGATCTCCTCGGCGCGGAACGCTTCCACCGTCTGTTTCAATTCGGGATCGCGTTCGCCCAGCCGTTCAATCTGATCGGCATAATGCTGGTCGATCACCTCTTCCACCGCTTCGGTGCAGGCCATGGCCGCGTTCTCGCCCAACAGCGCCGTGGCGGCGCCGAGGGCGAAGCCGGTGACCTGCGATAACGGCTGCAGCCCGGAGGGCCGCACCCGCCGCTGATTGACCAGCCTATCGAAACGTTCGAGATGGACCTCTTCCTGCTTGGCCATGTGGCGGATGGCCTCCACCGCCTCGCTCTTGCGGCCGCCGAGCACGGCGAGCTGACCGGCATAGATGCGCACCGCGCCGTATTCGCCCGCATGATCGACACGGATCATCGCCGCCTCTTCATCGGCGGTCGCGACACCGGGCGGATGGGGACGAGGGCGCCTCATGCCTTGGCCCATTTCAGCGGCAGTTTGATCTTGCGCAGCAAGAGCAGGGTGCCGATCACGATAACCCCCGTGGAGCAAAGAAAATTATAGCCTGCCAGCGAAATGCCGAACAGGGTCCAGCCGGGCACGTCGCAACGCACCACGGGTGCGTTGAGATTCATGTTGGGGCCAAGGACAAACCGCGGACCGGTGCAACTGGACGGCCCCGCAATCAGCTTATACTCAACCAGGGACTGCCACAGGCCGATCAATCCTGTGACAAGAATGAGCAGAAGCGTCAGCCAAGCCAGAAGGCGGACCGCATCGCGGTCGATCACATGCCTGGAGTAAAGAAGGGCGCCGCCCAATCCGGTCACGATCGCCGCATCATAGGGCCAGCGCTGCCAGTGGCACATCTCGCACGGCAAAACGCCCTTGACGTACTGGAAGAACAGAGCCCCCAGGATCATCGCCAGCGCATAGACTCCGGCCAAGAGAGCGACTTTATCCTCACGCATCTCACCAGCATCCTTTAAGTGGAATAAAGCGTTGCATATCGCGCCGAGTATTTGAATCCAATTCGAACGCCATTGGGGATTACAAAGTCAACATATTCCACGCGCAAAATTGTATGTGCACGCGGTTTTGCGCAAACAGGCAAAGCCGAAATGACGCACCTTTGTGAACGAGATCGCTTTGAGACACGAGGTAATCGCGTATAAAGGCGAACGGCCGCGCCGCCAGTTCGGTTCGGACGCGGAAGGAATTTTATGCAAGCAAAACAAAACAAGCGCATCGTCCGGCGAGAACTGCTGAAGATCGACGGCCGGGCGGTGGAGCTGAATGTCAGACTCAATCCGCGGGCCCGCCGCCTGATCGTCAAGGTGCATCCCTCCAGCGGCGAGGTGATGGTGATCGCGCCGTCCAAGCGCGCGCTCGACCGCGCTGTCGAATTCGCGCGGAGGCAGGCGGTCTGGATCGCGCGGCAGCTGGCGCAGGTGCCCAGGCCCGTGGAGCTGATGCCGGGCGCCCGCATTCCTTTCCGCGACACCGAGCATGTGGTGATGCGCAGCGAAGCGGGCCCGGTCACGATCGACAAAGACAAGCCCGCGATCCTGGTCTCCGGCCGCACCGAGCACGCGCCACGCCGCCTCACCGACTTCCTCAAGAAGCAGGCCAAGCGCGAACTGGAAACACTCAGCTTCACTTACGCCGCCCGCATCGGCGCCAAGCCGCGCCGCATCACGGTGCGCGACACCGCCAGCCGTTGGGGCTCCTGTTCCTCGACGCGTTCGCTGTCCTTTTCCTGGCGCTTGATCCTCGCGCCGCCCTTTGTGCTCAATTATGTGGTGGCGCACGAAGTGGCGCATCTCAAGGAGATGAACCACGGCCCGCGCTTCTGGAAGATCGTGCATGAATTGGTGGGCGATGTGAGAAAGCCGCAAGCCTGGCTGCGCCAGCATGGCGCCGCGCTGCATCGCTACGCGCCGCGATAATCTTTACGTGGCGTGGATTCACGCGGAGCAATCCTCAGCTGTCATCCCGGGCGGAGCGCTCGGAGCAACGCGAAGAGCGCGTAGACCCGGGACCCACTCGGAAACCACGCTGCTGTTGAAGTGGGTCCCGAATCGCGCCCAAGTGCAAGCGACAACGCCATCATGGGCGCGTCCGGGATGACAAGTGGGATACTCCGCGTCTCCGCGTGAATTCAACCACACGCGGGATCACGTCCCGAACAGCTTGTCGAGCAGCTGCTGGAAGGAGTCGGGCTGTTGCGGCGCATTGGGCTCGCCGGGCAGCGGCCGCGGCGGCAATCCCTGTTCGGCATCCTGCATGAAGCTGTGGAAGATGCGCGCCGGCATGCGCCCGCCGGTGCCCAGATGCATCGGCGCGTTGTCGTCGTTGCCCACCCAGACGCCGCAGACGAAATCGGCTGAGAAGCCGACGAACCAGGCATCGTGATAGTCCTGGGTGGTGCCGGTCTTGCCGGCGGTCGGCCGGTCGTCGAGACGGGCCGCCTTGCCGGTGCCATAGGCCACCACGGCCTGCATCAGGCCGGTCATGTAGGCGAGGTTCTGGGGTGAGACCACCCGCTTCGGCGCCGGCATCTTGCGCCGCCACAACAGCTTTCCGGATTTTGTTCGTATGCTGATGATGCCATAGGCGTCGACAGCCAGCCCGCCATTGGCGAAGGGGGCATAGGCCGTGGTCAGCTCCAGCGGCGTCACCACGCTGGTGCCGAGCGCCAGCGACGACACCGCCATCAGCGGCGTATCGATGCCGAGGCGCTTGGCGGTGCGCGCCACCGCCTTGGGGCCGATCTCGTAGGTGAGCTGGGCGGCCACCGAATTGGAGGAGATGGCGAACGCCTCACTGAGGCTGATCAGGCCTTTGTAGTCGTTTTCATAATCCTCGGGCTTCCAGCCGTGCAGGTTGACGGGCTTGTCGTCCATCTGGTCGGTGGGTTTGCGGCCATGCTCGAACGCCGTGAGATAAACGAACGGCTTGAAGGCCGATCCGGGCTGGCGCTGCGCATCGACGGCGCGGTTGTAGGGGCTCTGGGTGTAATTGGCGCCGCCGACCATGGCGCGCACCGCACCGTCCGGCGTCATGGCGACCAGGGCGGCCTGCGAAGCGTCGAATTTGGGACCGTCCTCCTTGAGGCTTGCGGTGACCGCCCGCTCCGCTTTGGCCTGCAGATCGAGGTCGAAGCTGGTCCGCACCACCAGGGCTTCCTTGGCTTCGCCGATATAGC
>JBJKRM010000105.1:0-4013 GCA_046704685.1 Rhizomicrobium sp. | reverse complement strand
CGCTTACGCGGCTGCAGCCTGTGGCGACGACACCGCCCAGCGCGCTGGCCGTACCTCGCTCAATCCCATCCGCCACATCGATCTGTTCGGCACCATCCTGCTGCCGGCGCTGCTGTACGCGCTGCATTCGCCGTTCCTCATCGGCTGGGCCAAGCCGGTCCCAATCGATTGGTCGAAACTGCGCCACTGGAAGCGTGACATGGCCTTGGTGGCTGCCGCCGGGCCCGGTGCCAACTTTGCGCTGGCGGCAGCGTCCGGCGTGGCGCTTGGCTGGCTGGTGCTGCCATTCTGGGCCGTTGACGCGCTGAAGCTCTCACTGGTGCTCAATGTGACCCTGGGCGTGCTCAACCTGGTCCCGATCCCACCGCTTGACGGCTCCAAGGTCCTGGCCGGCTTCCTGTCGGAGGCCTGGGCCATGAAGATTGCGGGCCTGAGGCGGCCTCAGGTGCCGATCAAGTGGTTTCCCGGCCACCACTGACGCAGATGTGCGGCGTCCGATGGCCCATTCCGCTCAACCGCCTGCCGTTTCGGGCGTATAGTTGATGTGTCCTGGCGATCAGGAGTTGACGATGCCCAAAAAGCCCCAAAAGGCCGATCCGCCGGCCGAACCGGCCCAATCGGAGCCTGTTGCGCAACATCTGCATGACGAACAGAAGCGCCCGCTAAAGGCGCCCGTCGGTGGCATCCCGCCGAATCTGCCCAAGCAATTCCCTGGCAAGGGCCCGAAGCATTTCAACGCTTCGGCTCAGGGCAAAGGTCGTAACTTCCGCCATCAAGGGCGTTGAGCGGAACAAGCGGTCATTTTGTCAAGTTTTTGCGAGTCCGTCCGAAGCGCGGCTTAGGCGTTTATGAAGATCGCTATGCAGAGCGCTGTTTTTATGCGGAAAACCATGAGGAGGCGTCGAGGCCTTACCGGTCTTGGTGAGGACTGCTTGATGTGTTTTGACGGCAAATTTAATCTGCCGAAGCCGCAAATTCTGAGAACGGTTCGCGTAGCAATTCCAACTACTGCGCTGATTCCATTCGAATTTGCTGAAATTGTCGCACCCCCTTGAAAAGGACGGAGGAAACCCCATTTCCCTTATATCGGTCGTGGTGCGCCCGGACGCTCCTCAAAGCGCGGCCGTGAGGTGCATTCCGTCGAAGGCCGGTTCGACATTCTCCGGCAATTGAGCCTTTAGGGCCTCGTAATCCAGATCCTGATGGAGGTTGGTCAGTACCGCGCGCCGCGGCTTGAGGCGCGCGATCCATTCCAGTGCCTGAGCCACATGGGCATGGCTGGGGTGCGGGGTGTAGCGCAGGGCGTCCACGATCCAGGTTTCCACGCCGGCCAGGACGGCAAAGGCGTCGTCGTCCAGAGCGCTGACATCCGGCGAATAGGCAATCGAGCCGAAACGGAACCCCAGCGAGTTTATCTCGCCATGGCGCTGCCGGAACGGCCGGATCGGAAGAGGGCCCCCTGCTCCGCCAATCTGGAACGGCGCGAGCGGCTCCGGGATGATGTGCAGGTTGGCGATCGACGGGTAGCCGCTGCCTTCCGGCTGCACGAAGCAATAGGAGAAGCGCGATAATACGTTGTCTGCCGTCTTGGCGTCGGTGTGGACGTCGACGCGCCGGCGCATGAAATGCGCCACTTGGCGCAGGTCGTCGAGTCCGTGCAGTTGGTCGGCATGGTCGTGGGTGATGAGGACCCCGTCCAGCGCCGCAACACGGGCCGCCAGCAGCTGTTCGCGCAGGTCCGGTGCGGTGTCGATCAGCACCCGCGTGGTGCCGGCATCGGACCGCCGCTGCACCAGGACCGAGCAGCGCGTGCGGCGGTTCTTGGGGTTTTGAGGGTCGCAGGCTCCCCAGTCGCCGGCCAGATTGGGCCCGCCGAGGCGCGGCACACCGGCGGAGGATCCGCAGCCAAGGATGGTGAACTCGATCATGCCTTGGCCTTGGCGAAGAGGCGGAAGAAGTTTTCGGTGGTGATCCGGGCGATCTCGTCGGGGGTGACGCCTTTCAACTCGGCGAGAACGGCCGCGGTGTGGGGCACGAAGGAGGGCTCATTGCGTTTGCCGCGATGGGGAACCGGCGCCAGATAGGGCGAGTCCGTTTCGACCAGCAGGCGGTCGAGCGGTACGTCCCGGAAGACCTGCCGCAAGGCTTCGGAGTTCTTGAAGGTGATGATGCCGGAGGCGGACACGTAAAGCCCCATCTCCAGGCCCGCTTCGGCCAGTTTGGCGCTGCCGGAGAAGCAATGCAGCACGCCCGTGAAGGGCGCCCTGCCCAGCTTCTCGCGCAGCATGGCGATGGTGTCGTCTTCGGCGTCACGGGTATGAATGATGAGAGGCAGCCCGGTCTGCTGCGCGGCGTCGATGTGAACCAGGAAGTTGGTGGCCTGCTCGGCGCGCGGCGAGTGGTCGTAATAGTAGTCAAGACCGGTCTCGCCGATGCCGACCACCTTCGGGTGCTGTGTCAGTTCGATCAGGGCGCTGGCGTCGACCAGCGGTTCGATCGCGGCGTCATGCGGATGCACGCCGACGGAGCACCAGACACGGTCGTGCTTCTCTGCGACAGCGAGGGTTTTGGGAAAGGTCGCCAGTTTGGTGCCGATGGTGACGCAGGCGCCGACGCCGGCCGCTCGCGCCCGTTCGATCACGGCATCACCTTCCGCAACGAAGGAGTCATATTCCAGATGGCAGTGACTATCGACGAGCATCACACGGTCCCACTACGCCGGGCCGTGACATTCAGTTCCCGCGCCGCGCTCAGCAGGGTCTGGCGCGGGTCGAGGTGCAGCGCATTGGTACGCGCAAAACTGCGATGCAGCTTTTCCAATGCGTCGACCCATTTGTTCATTCCGGCTTGGCCGGCGACCGCCCGTACCCGGATACGGTCCGTCAACGCCTGTTGCAGGAAGTCGCCCAGCATGTCGAGACCATCGGTGATCCGTGCCAGCTTGTCCGCAAGGGCGAACAGCGCCGCCATGTCCGGCGCCACCGCGCGGTCGATCAGCTTGGTGGCTTCCTGGGCGAGGGCGACGCCCTCCCCGCCTGCCAGCCGCAGCGCGGCACCGAGCGATCCGCCCGACAGTTGCGCCAGGGATTTGCGTTCAGCCACGTCGGCGTCAGGCATCAGCCGCGCCAATTCGTCTTCCAAGTCCGCTTCGGCCAGCGGCCGCAACGTCAGGCGCTGGCAGCGCGAGCGGATGGTCGGCAGCAGCCGTCCCGGCGTGTTGGTCAGCAACAGCAGCATGGCCCGTGACGGCGGCTCTTCGAGCAGCTTCAACAAGGCGTTGGCGGCATTGTCGTTCATGTCGTCGGCGGTATCGACGATCACCACGCGCCAGCCGCCGGCGCCCGAGGTCATGCCGAAGAATCCGGTGAGCCGGCTCATTTCCTCGACACCCAGCACGCTCATCAGCCGGCCGTTGGAATTGACGCCTCGCTTCAACACCAGGAGCCCGGGATGTGATCCCGCTGCGACTTGCACAGCTGCCGGATCGTTTACTGGCACGCTGAGGTCGGCGGGGCCCTCATCCGTTGCCCCGAAGGCCAGCAGATACCGGGCGATACGGTACGCCAAGGTGGCCTTGCCGATGCCGGGAGGTCCGCACATCAGCCAGGCCTGCGGCGGCCGCCGGCTGCGGATGGCGCGCGCGACGATGGCGAGCGCCATATCCTGCCCGACAAGCTGCGTGGTTTCGCGCGGATGGGGCGCGCCTTCGACGCGGTCGAGCTCGGTGTTGTCCTGGACGCGTGCTTTCCTGGCCATGACCTAGCGTAGCCGGAAACGCGTCTTGAGGAAGCGGAAAACCGCGTCGGCGACCACTTCCTCGTCCTTGCCGGCATCGATCACTTGGCAGCGGTCGGGAGACCGCCGCGCAATATCGAGGAAGCTTTTGCGCATCCGCTCGTGGAAGGCGACGTCGAACTCCTCGAAGCGCGTTTCGTTTCCGGAGCGTTGCATCGCCCGCTCCAAGCCGATTTTTGTTGGAAGGTCCAAAATGAAGGTGATGTCCGGCTTGAAAT
>JBJKRM010000104.1:0-3413 GCA_046704685.1 Rhizomicrobium sp. | reverse complement strand
TGTCTTGACTCTCTGCGATTCGCCGTGGTGCTCTCGTTTCAGCAGGGTGCCGGGCCATGTTCGTCCGCGTCAAGAAGGTCGGTCGCTACGAGTACCTCTACCTCGTCGAGAACGTCCGCGAGGACGGCCGACACGTCCAGCGCGTCATCAAGCAACTCGGCCGGCGCGATGAGGTAGAGAACTCCGACCTGCTGGATGGCCTGATCGCCTCCGCCGCACGCCACTCCCGCCGCTCCATCGTGCTGTCCAGTTTCTACCGTGGCGAACTGGCCGAATTGCGCCGACGCAGTATCGGCGGCGATCTGGTGTTCGGCCGGCTGTGGGTAGAGACCGGCTGCCGTGACGTGCTGCGACGACAGTCGGTCACACGCCGGTTCGGCTTTCATGTCGAACGCGCCGTGTACCTAGCAGTGCTGCATCGGTTGATGGTGTCGGGCTCCGACCGCCATGCCAGCACCTGGCAGGAGAACATGCAGATCCCAGGCGCGGACGCATTGACCCTGGAGACCGCCTACAAGGCCATGGCTTGGCTGGGCGAGACGATCGAGCCGGCCGACGCCGAACCGCCGCGCTATCGCACCGAAGCGATCGAGGAGGCGCTGTACCACCACCGGCGGTCGCTGTTCGGCGAACTCTCGGTGGCGTTCTTCGACACCACCTCGCTGTATTTCGAGGGGCGCGGCGGCGCCACGCTCGGGCAGTGCGGCCATTCCAAGGACTATCGCCCGCAGTTGCATCAGGTGGTGCTGGGCATCGTGCTGGATGAGAACGACCGGCCGATCGCCTCCTTCCTGTGGCCGGGCAACACCGCCGACGTCACCACGCTGCTGCCGGTGGTGGACCGCCTGCGCCGCCGCTTCGGCGTGCAGCGTGCCTGCGTGGTGGCTGACCGCGGCATGATCAGCGCCGCGACCATGAGTGCTTTGGAGGCACAAGGGATCGACTACATCCTCGGCGTGCGCGAACGCTCCAGCCGGCAGGTGCGTGATAAGGTACTGGTGGACGACGGCGCCGAAGTGCCACTCATCATACCACGGCAGAAGGGCGAAACCGAGCTGGCCATCAAGGACATCACGGTGTCAGGTCGGCGCTACATTGTCAGCCGCAACGAGGAAGAGGCGCGCAAGGACGCCGAGACCCGTGCCAAGCTGATCGACAGCCTGCAACGGCAGCTGGCGCAAGGCGAGAAGCGCCTGGTCGGCAACAAGGGATATCGCCGGTTCCTGCGGACCGCCAAAGACAAAGCGTTCGAGATCGATCTCGACAAGGTCGAAGCCGATGCGCTGTTCGACGGCCTATTCGTGCTGCGCACCAGCCTGAAGCTGCAGGCACCTGCCGTGGTGCTGCGCTATCGCAATCTGCTGACGGTGGAACAGAGCTTCCTGGCCGCCAAGGCGGTCATGGCGACCCGGCCGATCTTCCATCGCACGGACGCCGCAATCCGCGGGCATGTGTTGGCGTGCTCATCACAATGCTCCCGGTTCAGCCGAATGGCAGATGGGTGCGGGCAAGATTTGCGGAGGCCTCGCGTAGGGGCCCCCATAGCCCTTCACGATACGCATTCCGGTCGGCAAGCGATAGTACCATCGGTGATGCTCGCCGCATGACGAGCGCTCAAGCAGACCCTTTTGCGCCCAGTGACGGATCGTCGTGCGCGTGACGTTGTAGAGCACGGCCAACTCTCCCGCTGTCGCATAACCGCCTGTATGGCGGCGCTCGCGGTGACTGGACAGGCCACGACCCTTTCGAACGTTGGCGATCTGACCTTTAGTGAAGGGAGTGTCGCGCCAATTGCGGACGCCGGCACAGTTGAGGCGGTCGGCAACGATCTGATCATCCCCAAGCTCAAGCAGGCGATCGATCTGTGAGACGACATCGGGTGGGGTTCGATAATGCGGCGCCACGGTGGAGCGTGTCAGGATGATGCTGCGGCAGGCACCGCCCCTCAGCCGGACATGCGCAGTAATCTTGATACGCTCGCTCAGGATGGTCACATCTTCAATCAGAGTTGCCAAAATCTCCTTGCGCTCGCGATCGATCACTGCGGGATCGGCCCAGAGCTGCGGCAAGTCGCGAGTAAGAGCCTCAATCCGGCGCCGCATATCAGCACTCAATTGCTCCCGGGTGCCAGCTCGGAAGCGGGCAAGGTCCTGTTCGGCCGTCGCCAGTTCCGTCAGGCGCCGATTCCACTCGGCCTCGAGTCCGGCGGCGACCAACCGATTAGCTGGGTCAACCAGCATGAAGCGCCGGCGGGCGAGGTCGCTTTCGTAATGCGCGCGGCTGATATGGAGTTGATAATGATGCTCACTTTCGGCGGCACGGCGATCCAATTCGCTCTGGACTGCCAGACTCATCTCCACGGCCATCGGCGTCATGAGCTCCAGGATCAACCGGGCGACTGCGGCATCGACATCAACAGCCGGCACACTTTGGCAAGCGGTGCGGCGTGCGTTAGCCTGGTCGATGCAGACATAGCGCCCCCGCGTCCGGTTGCCATACCGGACGTACATCGGGCTGCCACACCGACTGCACAGCACCCGACCCTGCAGCAGAGCCGGCCCTTCGCGTGGCGAGCCAAATGCCGTTGGGCGGCCAAATTGCTGCTCATTGCTCTGCAGCCGTTCTTGGATCGCCTGGAAGTCCGCCCATGACACATAGCTGGGAAAGTGATCCGGGATCACAACCGGCCAGCTGTCCAGTGCCAGTCTGCGGCGCTCGATCTGCCCATTGGGGGCCCGACGGCAACGCCGTCGGCCATAGACGTAGGCGCCTGCGTAAGCCGGGTTGGTCAGCACGTTGCGCACCCGGCTCGCGGTGTAGTCGCACCAGATGATGGTTCCTGCTTGCTCGCCACCCCAGACACGTTGCGGGAAGCGGATGCCGCAGGCGAGCAGGCGGCGTAATGTGCCGGCGATGCTGCCGATTGCGGCGAAGGCTTCGAAGACCGCCGTGATGCTGGCCTGCACCCCAGCATCGGGATCCTGCACGCAGCGTCCATCCGGCAAATGTACCAGTCCGACCGGCAAGCGCTGTACCAGTTCACCGCGTTTGGCCTTGTTGAGAATGCCGCCGCGCAGGCGACTGCGCAGAAGGTGAAGCTCGGCCTCGCTCATTGTGCCTTTCAAACCGAGCAGGAGCCTGTCGTTGAAGGCCGCGGGGTCGTAGATGCCTTCCTCATCTAGAATCAGTGTTTCGGTATATGCGCAGAGCTGCAGTAGCTGTTGCCAATCGACGGAGTTGCGTGCCAGTCGGGAGACTTCGAGCCCCAGTACGATGCCGACCTTGTGCAGGCCAACGGCAGCCACCAATGCCTGGAACCCGTCACGGGCCACGCTATGCGCGCCGGACAAGCCAAGATCCTGATCAATGATAACGATCCGCTCCGCCGGCCAGCCAAGTGCGATGGCGCGTTC
>JBJKRM010000103.1:0-2694 GCA_046704685.1 Rhizomicrobium sp. | reverse complement strand
GCCATAAGCTCCTGGCCGTCATATCTGAAAATGGTGGGCGTGTTGTTCCAATCGAGATCGCGCTTCTGCAGCCAAGCCCAATAATCCGGCGTGAACCAGTTCTTTATCTTCCATGAACCGTCGGGCTGCTGCGCAAATCCAATCACGCTGTCGCCCAGGATCAAGTGGTTTGGATTACTAGGGTTATAGGTTCCGTCGCCGACCGTGGTCCAGACCGTCCCGTTGAAATCGATAGCCGGACCTCGGCGGCCCCATAATCCGCCGCCTCCACCAAAGCCGACAGTGTGCATAACCTGCGGATGGGCGGAATCGATGTTGACTGAGACTACGCCGTTGCGGCCGCTGACGAAGATGATCTGATTGTGATAGAGCTGGAGCGAGAATTTACTGGATCCCGTGTGGATGGGAGGCGCCACATCCTTGCCCGTGGAAACGTTGATGGTGTGCAGGAATCCGCCGCCATCGACGATGTAAAGCTTCCGATGGCCGCTGGCGTCCGCAGGCCCGATCGCCGGCGTATCGGTCGAGCCGCCGGGGCCGAGGAAGTTCAGGTGCGCCGGGCTTTCGCCTGGCGGCAGAGGCCGCCGGTTGTTAACCGCCGAAGCGGGGAAGGTGAAGTGTCTTTTCCAAAACATTTTCCCCGTGGCGGCGTCGATGGCGTAGAGATTATCGGAAGAGCCGACCACAATCACCAATTGCTTGGGACCCTCGCTGGTGGGCACATTCTGGACAACCAAAGGTGCCATCAAGGAAGCCAAGGCGCGAACCTGGTTGCCCGTCTTAACTGTCCAGAGCAACTTGAGGTTTTTGATATTCTGCTTGGTGAGAACAGGCGTGTTTCTCTGCCATCCGCTGCGCTGGTTAGTGCCGCCATCCATGAGCCAGTTCGGGACATCGGATTCGGGCCCGGCAGCTCGGGCGGAAACCTTTTTCCCGGCGTTAGGCAACGGGGCGCCGGCAGCGTACCCGCAGCCGAAGCAGAGAACCGCCGCAATCAAGACAGTCCGTATTTTCATGTCTGGTCTCCGCATCATTTCTACCTAATCTCCGGAACGCCGTAGGCGAACAGAGTGTTGTTGTGGGTGGTGAAATAGAACTGGTCGTTGCCGTTGGCCACGGCGATTCCACTGCTGGCGAACGTGGTGGTGTCGTGACCACTGGAAAAGAGCTGCTTGCCGCTGGCCCCGTCCAGAACATACAGGACGGCGGGCTTGGCCATCCGTTCCATGTCGGCGACTGTGTACGGTGTGCCGTTCGCGTGGGCGACGCGCGGCGAGAGGCCGGTTGAAAGAGCATAGACCAAGCCTCCGGCCGTTACCGGCGCTGCCGGTGACAACATGTCGCTCGAAATCCATTGCGGACGCAAAGCCGGCTGCCCTCCCTGATTCACGACGGTGAAGGCGACGATGGCGCCGTCGGGAGCGGGGCCGTTTTCCACGGGGAACTTCATGGTTGCCGGGCCGCGAATGGCGGCGTAGATCCAACGCGTGTTAGTGGCAGCATCCTCCCATGTGGCGAACGCGTTCCAAATGCCGTTGCCGCCAAAATTCGCGTCCGGGGTGACGACGGGCGCGCTTCGATAGAGCGGCGTGTGGTGATTGGCGCCTCCCAGCGAAGTCGCATTGAGAAGATAGAGGCGACCGTCCGCGCCGCCAACGACCAGCAGGTCCTTCCCATTCCACGAGAAGAATGCCGGTGTGACGTTGGGGGATTCCACCCCCTTCTTCATCGCGGGCATGGAATCAGACGGCGTGAAGTAATCATCCACGGCAAGCGTCTTCGGGTTCAACGCGAGGACCGTGTCGTTGTAGGTTCCGGCAACCGAACCGTGACCATCAGCCACTTGGCCATAAACGACATCGTTCGTGCCGATCGCCGTCCCGCCAGTGCCCGAAAAACCGCTGCCATTGGTCATGAACTTGGTGATCTGAAATTTGGCCGGCGTAACCAGCGGTTCACCCGGCATCTTGGGCAGTTCAGGAGCCGTGTATTGCGCTGCGTAGAGGCCGTTCGGATTTCCGCCGCAGGCATTGATTGTGGCTGCGTAGATCACGTCATTGTTGACGTTCAGTCCGGAGACGCGGGCGCCGGCAGGGAGAAACTTTACCGGAGCAATCCAAGTAGCGTTGCCATCCTGCTGGCGCAGTGTGTGCAAGTAGCCATCGCCACTCACCGCCCAAAACACAGCCGGTCCGCGCGGTCGGAATGAAGGTGGGCGCCGTTCCGGAGCGCGTCCGCGCCCAGCCGCAGCACCTCTACCACCACGGGGCGGCGGCGGGCGGAATCGAAACCGGGGACCCGAGCTCGATCCAGGCATGGCGACGTTGGACGTCATCCCACCGGGACACAGCACCGTGGAGACTGTCGCAGGCTGGCCATGGGTTTGAAAAGATGTCTTGAAATACAGCGCACCCAGATCCGAGTCCAGCGAGTAAACGACGTTTGAGCTGCCGCCGATGAAGAGCAGCTCCTTAAAGCCTTGCCAGCCGATAATGCGGCTCAGGTCGATGGGCGCCGTCAGTGCCTGCAAACCTTTGACCGCATTTGCAAACTTGTAGGTATAGAGAAGTCTCACCTTGTGATTGGCAAGGGCTTGCTTTGTGACCTTCGTCGTACCTTGCGACCATCCGTCTCTCTGCGGGTTGCCACTGGTGCTTGCCCAATCAGCCCAAAGACACGCACTCATCCCCAGGG
>JBJKRM010000102.1:0-10396 GCA_046704685.1 Rhizomicrobium sp. | reverse complement strand
GGTGGAGGCAACCATCGCAAGGATGTTACCGACGATGCCGACGGTCACGAAGGCCGCAAGAACCTCGGCAGTGTTGTGCAAGCCAAAGGCAACGCCGCCCAGATTGATGGAGAGCGCCTTCATGGCTGCGGCGCCGTCGAGATAGTATTTGGCATAGTAAAGAGCGACGGAGCCGCGGACGATATAGCCTATGGTGCCGATGACACAGGCCCCGGCCAAGATCATCCACTGACTGTTCCGGGAAAGCAGTTTGAGTTGCTGACCCAGCGGCTTTGGCTCGGTCTTGTGCTTGACGCGCTCCTTGGTCGTGAAAAAACAGAAGAAGAAAAAGAGTGTGGCCAGCGCCGCCATCACCATCATGGCAACGTGATAGCCCTCGGACAGATGCGCCTGGCCCCAGCGGGCGGCGAACACCGGCACGAAGATGTTGACCATGAGCGAAGCGCCTTTGGCAAAGAAAAGACGAAAGCCGTTCGCCGAAAGCCGCTGCTGGGGATCGTCAGTGATCACGGCCGGCAGCGAGATGTACGGGATGGTGACCATCGTGAAGACGATCATCATCAATGTGTAGGTCGAATAGGCCCAGATCAGCTTGCCCATGTAGGGCAGATGCGGCGTGGTGAACGTCAGCACGATCGAAAGGCCGAACGGCACTGCAAAGACGAACAGATACGGCCGATAGCGGCCCCAGCGTGTGGTGCGGCTGTCCGTGTAGATGCCCATCGCAACATCGGCGAATGCATCGATCAATCGCGGCAGGAGGCCAAGAAGAACAAGGTCCTCAACTCGCAACCGGTAAACGTCGGTGTAGAAAAAAGTGATGATGATCGCCAGAGCTGACCAGACGATGTTTACCGCAGCGTCGCCACTGCCGAAGCCGATCTTTTCGAGTACCGAGAGTTTCGATGATTTCATGGTGTGGTTGGCCAGATTCTGGTTAGTGGTGGTCGCGCCGGACAGGCCCGAGGCGAAATCGCAGCTTCGCAAAAGTTGCCGTGGTTATTTCTTCACCAGGAAGCCGCGGTAGCTGTCGAGTGTGTTGCCATCGACAGTAGGCCACTGCGCCGCATTCCATTTGATTTGCGCAATCTTTAGACGGTGAAAATTGTTGTCGGCGTTCTCGTAGGCGTGAAAGACGATATAGTCCTTGCCGTTGAAGTCATAGACGCTCTCGCCACCCCAACCGGCCCACCTCCTATTTTCCTTAAGCAACGGAGTGCCGCCACCTTTGCCCATATCGCGGCTCTTTTCGTCGAGATAGGGGCCAGTGATATCCTTCGATCGGCCGAACGCGATACGATAGGTGCTGTTCTTGCCGCGACAGCAGAGCCCGGTGGAGACGAAAAGATAGTAGTAATCACCGTGCTTGAAGATGAAGGGGCCTTCAATCTGTGCCGGGCCGGCCTTTTTGTCATCCATAAACGGAGGGCGATAGCGCTTAGCAATCGAATACCATTCCTGTGGCTCGGCCGGAGCAGTCATGGTCTTGTTCAGCTTGACAAGTTTGATGCCTGACCAAAACGAGCCGAACGCCATCCAAGGTGTGCCGTGATCGTCAACGATGAGATTGGGATCAATGGCGTTCCATAAATCCCGTCCGGCTACGGAGCGGATGACGATGCCTTGATCTACCCATTTGTAATTGGGAGAATCGGGATTGAGTGTCTTGTTAATGGTCAAGCCGATAGCAGAATCGTTTTTGCCAAATCCAGAAACCGAATAGTAAAGATAGAACCTGCCATTGTGGCGGCTGATGTCAGGCGCCCAGATATGGCCGTCGAAGTTGCTAGCGACGCTGCGCGCCCAAACGGGCGCGGAGGGAAAGATACGGCCCTGCAGCACCCAGTGAACCATATCCTTGGAACTGTAGAAGGTGATCCCCGGACCGGTGCTGAAAAGATAGTAGATGCCGTTGTCTTCGGCTATGGCGGGGTCATGAATATCGACTTGGCGCAAAGACTTTGCGGCCAACGACCCGGTGGCGAAGACGCAGACCATCGCTGCAGCCAAGAGAATACGAAGTGCTTGGATCATCTTTGAGCCCACCTAAGGTAGCGGACGCCACGCCATCCCGTTACAAGCGGGCAGCGCAATTTCGTCGTAGCAAACGTTTCCATCACCCGGTCAACCAAGCCGTCGGCTGCTAACAATTCTATGCCAATAATTTGTCAGACATTTCACGTTACGGAATTTTGCAAGCGAAAGCAAGGTCGTGCCGATTGAACCCATATAGCAGCCTCTGAATCCGATTGGCGGTCGGTCCAAGGTTGCTTCGGGCACTGGTTTGACAGGGCTTGGGATTTGACTGCCGCGGTTTCTTGAGCAAATTACACGGCTATCGGCCAGCGAGTCATATGCAGACGCCGGACAAAACGAACCGGTGATATCAGCTTAACGCAGATGCTATCAGCACAAATCATCACGTGGCTGATGGCATGCCATTGAGCCTACCTCCCCAAAAGCCGATTGGTTACAGTGATTGCGACTGAGAGCAGCACCCCACTCCTCTTGGAAGACCGGACAATCGGCGCGACCTTCCTGGCCATGGGTCCACTGCGAGTTGCTTGCCCACCTTTAGCCGCCTATCAAACACAATCAAGCGAAATCGGGCGCTTTGCTCGCCAAGCGCGAGATCAAGAACGAAAGAACTCATACGTCGCAATAGTGCTTTTCGTAATCCTCACCCCAAGTGCAGGGAGACCGCCAGCGTAAACTCATTGTGCGCTACGCCGGTCCCAATCAGGCAAAACCGCATCAGCCCCCCCCTCACTCCAATCCGAAATACAATTGACGGGGTGATTTACGCCGGCGGGCGACTTGCCGTCCGTTCTCCGATTAACCGTGCCGATGATGAGCGCATAGCCGCAGGTCTTCGCTCATTGTTTTTGTCCGACAATTAGCGTAGAATACAAATTTAAGTATGCGAAAAATGCTGAAACATGCGTGTTGTTTGGTTCCGGGATCGGCATCGATCGGCGGAAAGGGCCTGATCCTCCACTACAGGAAAACGATCAAGTGTGTTGAGTTGTTTTGGGAGGCGCGCATATTCGGCGGCAACCGGAAGCTGGTCGGTACCGCCCGATGCCTTGATAGGCTCCCATCCGATAGCGCAACGCTGCACTCACTGGCCAGCTGGCACGCCATTGAAGTACTGTTCTTGTCCAGCGTGACAGATATTATTACTTGGCACGCGTCGTTAATTGTTGCTGTAAGGTTTCCACCAGTCCACTGCTGCGCGGTCATCGGACGCTCTATACAATCGATGATGTAGGGGCGGTGCAATTCGCAGAGATGTAATTGTTCGACGACGGTTGGCCGACCGCAATCATTTGAGCGGCGCAAAAAAGGAAGAGGAACGGTCTTGCGCCTTAGTGCCCTACTTACGTTGTGCTTTGTGACACTAGCGGTCCTGCCGGGAACTGCTGCCGCTCAAGTCATAAGTATTGACAAGAACGGCATAAGCCACACCTATTGTACGACTAGCCAGAATGACGCCGCCAGGGAAGCGGCTGCGGACACGACGGCCCCACCGGCCGCTTATCGTTCCATGTTTGAGCAAGCCGGACGCCTTTACAAAGTAAGCCCCGATTTCCTTGAGGCCGTGGCAAAACAGGAATCGAATTACAACCCGCAAACCATCTCGCCCAAAGGTGCTATCGGGATCATGCAGTTGATGCCTGCTACAGCGCAGGCCTTTGGCGTCGATCCTCATAATGTTAGGCAAAACATTCGTGGCGGAGCCGCCTATCTGCGCTACCTGCTCGACCTTTACGATGGCCGGATTGATCTGGCGCTGGCGGCCTATAATGCCGGGCAAGGTGCCATCGCAAGATATGGCGGGGTTCCGCCCTTCAAGGAAACGCAAATGTACTTGTCGCGCAACTTTAAGTACTTAGCACACGAAAGCGACATGCCATCGCCTGCAGCAGTAACCAATCCAGAGTCCGGCTATATTCAGATTTGTCGCCAACAGGCAAAAGGGGGCTAACATGAAACTCACAAGGCTCGGTTTCGCCACAGTAACCGCCGCGATCACCTTGACCGGCGCGGCCTCGGCGCAAAGCTCCAACCCTATCCTCGGCGCAGCAACATGGGTCCGCGACCTGCTGATGGGGCCCGTAGCGACAACCATCGCCGTCGTCGCCGTAGCCATGGTCGGTTTCATGATGCTAACCGGCCGTATGAACTGGAAGCATGGCGCAATAGTCGTCCTCGGATTGTTCATCCTGTTCGGTGCGCCACATATCGTTGCTTCGATACAGGCAGCTGCCGGTTAGTAGTGTCATGGCTGATCTGGTCCGCACACCGGTGTTCAAAGCATTGACACAGCCGCAGATGTTCGCGGGTGTGACCTACAGCTATTTCATCGTCAACGGCGTGGTAACGGCCGAAGCGTTCTTGGTCACCCATTCCTTCTGGTCGCTGGCGATAGCGTTGGGGGTGCATGGGATCGGATATGTAGCATGTCTGCGTGAACCGCGTATATTCGATCTGTGGCTGATCAAGGTATCCAAATGCCCACGCACACGTAATTGGCGCCTTTGGCGCTGTAATTCCTACAGGCCATGAATGATGCCGTCCGGGCGGAAAACATCATCGGGAATCACAAAGTGGTTCAAGTCTGAAGCCAGGGTCGGCGATCGTCTGCCTTATGATCGGCTGGTTGATGATCACACGATCCTTTTGCGCGACGGATCGTTGATGCAGTCAATTCTGCTCGAAGGATTTGCTTTCGAAACGGCCGACACCAGCGAGGTTAATCATCGGCAGGCACTGCGCAACGCCGCGTTCCGAGCGGCCGGTAATTCGCGTTTTGTGATCTATCACCACATCATCCGCCGCCGCGTCAATGCGGGGTTTGATGCGTCTTTCCAAAATCCGGTCGCGGCGCTGATTGATGCGCGCTGGCAGGAGCGTCTGTCGTCGAAATCGTTGTTCGTCAACGACCTGTTTCTCACAGTTGTGCGGCGCAATCCCAAAGGCAAGGTCGGTTTGGCCCATAAGGCCGCGGCCCTGTTCGGCCGCAAACTCGGCGAGAATGCCGAGGCGGCCCAACTCGCACGCGACCAAAAGGAGCTTCAAGCGGCGGTCGAGGGACTGATGGCGACATTGGCAGCCTACAGTCCGAGGCGCCTAGGCGGATACAACACAAGGAACGGGCGCTGCAGCGAACCGCTGGAACTGCTGTCGGCGCTTTATAATGGCGAACTGCGGCCCGTGCTACGCCCGAATACGGATATAGGGCACTATCTGCCGTATCGGCGCATTAGTTTCGGCTTCGACGCGCTCGAACAGTCGGCAGTGGGCGATGGCAAGGAATTCGGCGCCATTGTCTCGCTCAAGGATTATCCACCACAGGCGATGCCGGGCATGATAGATGCCATCCTGCGGCTGCCGTTCGAGATGGTGCTGACGGAGAGTTTCGGATTCGTCGATCGCCAAATTGGTCTGGAGCGCATTGATCTTGCCCTACGCCGGCTCAAGGCGGCTGATGATGAGATCGCGTCCCTGCGAGCAGGTCTCCTGTCGGCGAAGGACGACCTGACGACCGGCACGTTTGGGCTCGGCGAACATCACCTAAGTCTCCTAGTGCGCACCAAATCGCTCGAAGCTCTCGATACAGCGGCGGCGCAATGCTTGGCGGCGCTGGCGGATATTGGAGCTATAGCGGTACGTGAAGATATCAATCTGGAACCAGCCTTCTGGGCACAGTTTCCCGGATTGGAGAACTATATCGCGCGCAAGGCCCTAATCTCCACTGGCGCTTACGCGTCTTTCGCCAGTCTGCACAGTTTCCCGATCGGCCAAGCCGACGGCAATCACTGGGGCCAAGCCGTCACGGTGTTCGAGACCAGTTCCGCAACGCCCTATTTCTTTAACTTTCACAAAGGAGATCTCGGCAACTTCACGGTCATTGGACCATCCGGAACCGGCAAAACGATAGTGTTGAATTTCCTGACGGCGCAAGCCCAGAAGTACGAGCCACGGCTTGTTCTGTTCGACAAGGATCGCGGCTCGGAAATTTTTATCCGGGCCATAGGTGGCCATTACACGACGCTGAGGCCCGGCGAGCCGACTGGCTTCAATCCGCTGCTTTTGCCTGATACAGCCGCAAACCGTGCCTTCTTGAAGACGTTCATTGCCCAGCTGGTGAGCCGTACCAACGAACCGTTGAGTGCCGAGGAAGAAGCGATCATAGCCGGTGCAGTCGATGGTAATTATCAGCAAGATCCGCAATTCCGCCGCCTTCGTTATTTGCGTGAGCTGATGGCGGGGGCGCGGCGGCCGGTTCGCGGTGACTTGGCCGATCGTCTTTTGCCGTGGTGCAGTGAAAGCGAGCAAGGCTGGCTGTTTGATAATCCACAGGACCGCCTCGACATCGGAGCGCAGACCATCGGCTTTGATATGACCCAGCTCTTGAACGAACCCGTGCTGCGCACACCGTGCATGATGTACCTGTTCCACAGAGTGGAAGAACGCCTCGATGGAAACCCCGCTCTGATTATCATCGACGAAGGTTGGAAGGCGCTCGATGACGACATATTTGCCGTCGCAATCCGCAACTGGATGAAAACGTTACGCAAGCGCAACGCCATTTTGGGATTTGCCACCCAAAGCGCGCGCGACGCCCTGGACTCGCGTATCGCCTCAGCCATTATCGAACAAACCGCGACGCAGATCTTCCTACCCAATCCACGGGCACAAGCCGATGATTACTGTACCGGTTTCGGCCTCACCGAACATGAACTCGACCTGGTGCGGGCGCTGCCGGACCATTCGCGCTGTTTTCTGGTCAAGCACGGCAATCATTCGGTCGTGGTGCGATTTGACCTCCGCGCCCATCCCGATCTGATCACCTTTCTATCGGGGCGCGAGGGCACTGTGCGTCGACTGGACGAACTTCGTGCCACGTTGGGTGATGATCCTGCGGCGTGGTGGGAGCCACTGCTTGGACAACCATATCCAGCAGATGACCGCACCAGGATGGGGGCATCATGAACTGCCCAGCCATCACAATCGCTGGCGAAACATCGGTGTCCGGCTCTTTGCAGGCTATGGACTGCCGGATCGAGCAGTCGGTTGAAGTCGGCTACAATCGTTTGTTCGGTGCCGGCGGAGCTTTTGCCGAGACTTTGACCGTTCTTCTCACTATCTACATAGCTCTGCTTGCCTACGGGTTCCTCACTGGCCGCACACGCTTAACCGTGGCCATGATGAGTCCTCGCCTGATGACTATGGTGTTGGTGCTTACATTTGTTACCGTCTGGCCGGCTTATCACACCATCTTCTACGGACTGTTCATTGGCGGACCCGATCAGGTTGCAGCAGCTCTCCTAGGTCATAGTGGCAGTGCCGTGACGAGATTCGCGCAAAGCCTGGATGGTCTGTTCGTGCGCATCGCACATATTGCTCAAAGCCTGGAGGGCAAATCCGGCAGTACCATGTCGCTGCTGGCCTCCAATTCGCTTCCAGTAACGCTGTTCTGGGTGAGCGGTCTCATCCTGCTGATGTCGACCTTGGGGTTGTTGATTCTCACTCGGCTTGTTCTTTTTCTCCTACTCATTCTCGGGCCGCTGTTCATCGTGTTTGCATTGTTCAACCAGACACGCGGCCTGTTCAACGGTTGGCTGAGAACTTCCGTCGTTTTTGCCCTAGCGCCCATGTTGACAGTGCTGGGAGGGACGGCTGCTTTGTCGCTGTTCATACCACTTCTGAATTACATCGAGAGTGATCCACAGCGTGCCGTAACTGCAGTGCAGCCGATGGTGGTCCTGTTCATGGGTTCGATAATCTATGCCGCATTTTTGGCGACGTTGATGTGGGTCGCGGCCTCCCTGGCGAAGAGTTGGCAAGCCACCTTGCGTGACCGCTGGGCTTTTCACCGACCGGCCCAGAGGGCCTTCTCCACAGCCACACCACCGCCCTGGTTCACAGCTACATCTGCCCGGGCGGTAACGTTGTCTCAGACCACCACCTCACCGGACGATCGCAACCGCCTTCTACAGGAGGCGGTATCGACACACCAAGTGACGACGCAACTCGCCGCGACAATGATACCAGTGCGAGACCGTGAGGACCGGTTTATGCGCGTGCAGGGCCTGGGGCAGACGTTCCGGCAGTCCAAGCCAGCCACATTCATCAGCCAACGAGGCCGGCCATGAGGGCGTGCAGAAGCATTAGGTACCAGCTTGTTTGCCTCGTCGGTGCCGGCATTCCGCTGTTTTCCCTGGCCATCGCACAACCCACCGCGGCCGATGCACGGATCAGGACTATTAAGTACGCTGGCAATTCCGTGGTAACTCTCAAAGGGTGCACGAATTTCCAGACCACGGTGGATTTCGGCCCCACCGAGCGGATCGAAAATGTAGGGCTGGGCGACTCCAGTCAATGGCAGGTGATGCCGAACAAACGCGCTGATTTGCTGTTTGTAAAACCTCTTACGCAGCACGCCTTTTCTAATATGACGGTCGTCACCGCGAACCGCATTTTCAACTTCGAACTGCGCAGCGCACCGGCATCGGCCTGCCGCCACGGCCATGTGGTCTATACGTTGATATTCCATTATGCCAACCAGCCGGCGGCTACTTCCAAAACAAACTCTTCTGCCAATCCTAAATCACTTTTGCCACCGGCCGAGAAACGCAACAGCGCTTACACCTACAGCGGCGACAAAACCCTTGTTCCATTCCGCGTTTTCGATGATGGCCAGTCCACCTATTTCATGTGGGCGAAAGGCGTTTCGATACCGGCGGTTTATGCTATTGGAACGGACGGCAGAGAAAACCTCGTGAACACGACGAGCCGCGGCGACTACGTTGTCGTTGAGCAAGTGGCAAGAGCGTTCGTCCTTCGGCTCGGCGAGCGGTCGGCGAAGCTATACAACGACGCTTTTGTAGTTCCTAAGCTTGATGCCTTGTCGCCGCAGCCGAAGAAAGAGCGGGACCAGGGCTTCTGGCCCTTCTGAGGAGATCGACCATGGCGCGCAGACCATCGGGGGACGATCCGCGTATCGCGCTCGGCAGTGCGGAGTTGGAGGCGGCATCACAGGGCGCCTATCCGCAAGTCGGCAGCAAGGCGTCGAGGATGGACTACGGCATGCTCGCCATTGTGGCAGCAGCGTTCGGTATCGGAGCATTGACGTGGATCACCTTGACGTCACAACAGCCGCAAAAGGCGCAAGCGCCGGTTCAGGTGGCCGAAGCTAATCCCATGCATGTCCAAGCCACGCCTGTCCCAGCACCCAAGTCACCACCGGCAGCGCCCGAACAAGCTACGATACCCCCAAAGCCGCCTGGTCGTGGCGCCGCAGTTGCGGAGGATTCACACGCCCCGGCCATGATCGTCGACAATTCCACGCCTCGCGAGGCAGCAAGTTTCAACAAGGCGAAGTCTGCACCCACTCATACCGCACCTCTGCTGGACCCGGATGAGCAATTTGCCGCCCGCTTCAACCCGTCGGGAGAGAATAAATCTTCGCCCATGGCTGATCCGGCCCAAACAGTTCCGCAAGGCACCATCATTCCTGCGGTACTGGAGACGGCACTCGATTCCGACCTTCCTGGCTTCGCCCGCGCCATCGTCTCGCGCGACATTAGAGGATTCGACGGCACCAAGATCCTTGTACCACGCGGTTCACGGCTGATCGGGCAGTACAAGAGCGGACTGTCGAGTGGCGTCACACGAGCCTTTATCGTCTGGGAACGGCTGATTCGGCCCGACGGCGTTTCGATCCAGCTTGGCTCTCCGGCGACGGACGAACTCGGGCGAACGGGTCTGTCTGGCGAAGTAGATACCCATTTCCTCAAGAGGTTCGGATCCGCCATACTCCTGTCGGTTGTTACCGGCCTAGCCAATTCGAATTCTACCAGCGCAATCGTAATCGGATCATCAAGCGGCGCGCAAAGCGCAGCCTCTGATGCCTTAAGCATCGACGCCAAGATACCGCCGACAATCAAGGTCATGCAAGGGACGGTGATCCGGGTTTTCGTTGCACACGACCTCCATTTTGGCAACTAAGATGGAACACAAACAGGTATCCGAGATCGTTGAAGGTGTTTATCTGAAGACTTGGCTCAGACCTTTCGCACCGTGGCTTGAGCGCGAGGACACCTGCGAGATTTTAGTGAACCGCCCTGGTGAGATATGGGTCGAAGTCTCGGGCGAACCTGGAATGCGCCGAATAGACATGCCGGAAGTAGACGATGTGCTGCTGGGCCGCTTGGCGGCTCAAATCGCCCGTGTCGCCCACCAAGGCATCAATCGCGAGAACCCACTTATGGCGGCCACCCTTCCTACCGGCGAACGCGTGCATCTCGCCGGTCCACCGGCCATCGCACATTGTGTGATGGCGCTGCTGCGTCACCGGATGATGAACCTAGATCTCGAAGCCTACGAT
>JBJKRM010000101.1:0-3472 GCA_046704685.1 Rhizomicrobium sp. | reverse complement strand
GATCCCAACTGAAACAGGGGCGTGCTGTCGTTTGTCGCCTCCTGCCCACCAACCCAGACATCGGGGACGCTCGGGGCGCCAGATGTGGCTGGCCGGGGTGTATCACGCGTTCGGGTTTCGCGCGCTTGCGAACCAAATCCTCGCAAGCCTCCACGAATTCCGGTGGACCCGGTGAAAGTACAGCGGCCAGCACGTCACAGAACGCCGGGTGCGGGACGCTGCGAAGCGGTCCATACCACCTGCTCAGGTCACCAGCCTGGGCGAGAACATCAGTGCGCACGCCGTCAGCGGCGTCCCGCACCACCCCTCGAAAGAGGGGCACGCAACCATCCGTGTGCTGAGCACAGCGGAGTGTTTGGTGCTGGGAGTTGGGGAAATACAAGCGTGGTATTGAAGTCTTCTTTACCCTCCCCTTGAGGGAGGGTAGGACGCACTCACCCCGTCGCCCACTCGTTGATGAGATGATAGGCGATCGCCGCCTTCATCGGGCCGCGGAAGCCGTCCGTCTCGCCGTTGATCAGGTCCAGGGCGTCCGCCTTGGAAAACCATTTGGCGTCGGCGATTTCGCCGGGATCGAGTTTCAGCGCCTTGCCGTCCACTTCGGCATAGCAGCCGATCATCAGCGCGGCGGGAAACGGCCAGGGCTGGCTGGCGAAATAACGCACCGCGTCCGCCGTCAGGCCGACTTCCTCCTGCACCTCGCGCCGCACCGCCTCTTCCAGGCATTCGCCGGGCTCCACGAAGCCGGCCAGCGTCGAATAGAAATTGTCGGCCCACTTCACATTGCGCGCCAGAAGGCACGCCTCGCCATGGGTCACCAGCATGATCACCGCCGGATCGGTGCGCGGGAAGTGCTGCGCCTCGCAGCGCGGGCAATCGCGCCGGTTGCCCGCTTCGGCGATCACCGTGGCCGCTCCGCAGCGCGCGCTGAAGCCGTGCCGCTGATGCCAGTCGAGCAAAGCCTTGGCCTGGGCCAGGATGGCGAGATCCTTGGTGCGCAGGAACGGCGCCGCGGCGCGCAAGTCGCGGAACTCGCCCAGTTGCTGCAGCGCCTCGGGGGCGTTCTCCGCCGCCGACAGGTCGATGGCGAAGAGGGGCGTGTCGCCGTCCAGGCCGAGAAAGACGCTCGTCGCCGCCGCGCCGGCCAGTTCGTCGGCCATCGCTGGATCCAGCCACGCCGCATGCAGCACCGGCGAGCCGGTTACCAGCACCTGCAGTTGCCACAGCGGCAGGATGCGGGCCGCGCGCCGCTGTTCGGCCACCCAGGCGGCGTCCGGCCGCATCTCGGATCGACGATCGAGGGGATTTCCGGTGAACGGGAGCAGCATCGCTAACACCTTCCTGCGCTTGGCATATCTTCCAGACTCGCCATCCGCAATGCCAGCCTCTATATGGGGAGTGGGAACCGGTGGTGGACGGACCGCTCGCCAACCCGGTCAGGTCCGGAAGGAAGCAGCCGTAACGAATCCGGTCCGGGTTGCTGCCGGTTCCCACCTCCAAACTTGGCGGACGATGGACGACACGCAGGAACCTTCCCTTGGCCTAGGACCGGCGCCGACCGGCCCCGCACCCTCGGGCGAATACAAGGTCCTGGCCCGCAAATACCGTCCCTTGGATTTCACCGGACTGATCGGCCAGGAGGCCCTGGTCCGTACCCTGTCGAACGCTTTCGCCACCGGCCGCATCGCCCATGCCTTCATGCTGACCGGCGTGCGCGGCGTCGGCAAGACCACCACGGCGCGCATCATCGCACGCGCCTTGAACTGCATCGGCCCCGACGGCAAGCGCACCGATCCCACCATCCATCCTTGCGGTGTCTGCGAGCCTTGCCAAGCCATCGCCGAGAGCCGCCATGTCGATGTCCAGGAGATGGACGCCGCCTCCCGCACCGGCATCGACGACGTGCGCGAGATCATTGAAGGGGTTCGTTATGCCCCCGCCTCGGCCCGGTATAAGGTCTACATCATCGACGAAGTGCACATGCTGTCGAAGCAGGCCTTCAACGGGTTGTTGAAGACCCTCGAAGAGCCGCCACCGCATGTGAAGTTCGTCTTCGCCACCACCGAGATCCGCAAAGTGCCGGTGACGGTGCTGTCGCGCTGCCAGCGCTTCGACCTGCGCCGCATCGAGACGCCGGAGCTGATGGCGCATTTCAAAGCCATCGGCGAGAAAGAGAACGTCAAGATCGAGGACACCGCCCTCGGCCTGATCGCCCGCGCCGCCGAAGGCTCGGTGCGCGACGGGCTTTCGCTGCTCGACCAGGCCATCGCCCATTGCGAGGAAGCCACCATCACGGCGGAGACCGTGCGCGGCATGCTGGGCCTGGCCGATCGCGGCCGGGTGCTCGACCTGTTCGAGAAGGTGATGGGCGGCCAGTTGCCGGAAGCGCTCGGCGCCCTGGGCGAGTTGTACGACCGCGGTGCCGATCCGCTGGCCGTGATGCAGGACCTTCTGGAAATCGTGCACTTCCTCACCCGCGTGAAAGTGGCGCCCGGTGCCGAAGGCTTCTTCGACGGCGGTTCCGGTGAGGCCAAGCGCGCCGCCGAGATGGCGGCCAAGCTCACCGTGCCGTCGCTGACCCGCGCCTGGACCATGCTGTTGAAGGGCCTGTTCGAGGTGCGCGATGCCGCCCGCCCGGTGCAGGCCTGCGAGATGGCGCTGATCCGTCTGGCCTATGCCGCCGATCTGCCGCCCACCGACAAGCTGGTGCGCGATCTGATGGACTCCAATCACCCTCCCCTTGAGGGCGGAGGGCGATCAGCCGGCGCCCAACAGGGCGACGGCAGCCCGACATCGAACGCGCGCAGCGCGTTCGGGGAGGGGACCGCGCGCAGCGCGGCGCAACAGACGCAATCGCCCACAATGGCTGCTGCGCCGGCACCTGCGCTTTCTGCCGCCGCGAACGCGCCGGTGTTCCGCTCGCTGGAAGACATCGCCGCTTATGCCAATGAGAAAGGCGCCCGTCTGCTCAAGGTCAACCTCGAGAACGACGTGCACCTCGTGGCGCTGGAGCCGGGGCGCATCGAGTTCCGCCCGTCCGACCGCGCCCCGCGCACGCTGGCGGCCGATCTGGCGCAGAAGCTGAAAGACTGGACCGGCACGCGCTGGGTGGTGACGGTGGCCCGCGAAGGCGGCGCTCCCACCATCGCCGAGCAGAAGCGGGCGGCCAAGGCGGCACGCCACGAACGGGTGCTGCAGGAGCCGCTGGTGCGCGCGGTGATGGATCGCTTCCCCGGCGCCGAGATTTTGGCGGTGCGCGACGTGATGCCGGAAGACACCGCCGCGCCGATGCCGGAAGCGGAAGACGTATGATGAGAGCGCTCTTCTAACCTCCCCCTTGAGGGGAGGTCGAAGCGCCGCAGGCGCTTCGGTTGGGGGGCGGTACCTGAATGTCCGCCATCGGCCCTGAGATCGAACGCCTCATCCAGTTGCTCGCCAAGCTGCCGGGCCTCGGTCCGCGCTCGGCCCGCCG
>JBJKRM010000100.1:0-5138 GCA_046704685.1 Rhizomicrobium sp. | reverse complement strand
CGGACCGCCCCCTCTCGGGCTACAACGACTCTATAATATGAGTGAAAAGTCCTTATTCAAGGAAAATATGCATTAATAATGTTCACGATTTGTTGTAGGCGTGAGAGCGGGTTTCATCCGTTTGCGGATTTTACAATGGCGGCTGCAGAATCCAGCCGGCACCTTTCCGCTTCCGTATAAATCGCACAATTCTTAGATAGATAATACACGCGTGATGGTTCGACATCGGCAACCTCAAAACCACCTTGTTCAACAAGAAACGAGAACTCGCGCCTAACCTTCTCGGAGAAATCGAATGTTTCTGGCGCAAAACGGAAGGGCGCCGCACAAGCCTTGCATCCGGAAAGCGACCGCTCGTCGCGATCAAGTCGCCGTCGGTTGGAAATTCCGGGCATAGCGCGCAGGCAAAGGGAGAGCCTTCCGAAGAAGACTCTCCCCACCGCAATCAATCACGACAATAATAGTCGCGCTCGACAAAAGCAGTCGCGCTTGAGACAGCACGCCTTGAACGTCCTGCCCGATCCGCACGGGCATGGATCGTTGCGACCGAGTTTTTCGACGAGTTCCTTGTCGCCATGGACCCAACGATGGCCGCGCTTAACCCGTGCCTCGCTGTTGAAAGCCCTTCCGGCGCTTGCTCATCACTTCAAAAGCTGAAGTCCATCATCTTGGAACACATCTTTGCCTCCCACATCTGTGGAGCGCGGCAAATACCGGAAATGATGATCTCGTCCAAGCGACGATTGAACCCTCTCATGCGATCCCATCGGGACGTGATCGCATGGACACACATCGCATATTCGTTGCGAGTTTGACCGCATGATGCACATCGTCCCCGCCCTTGGGATGGCCGCTGCGCGGGAGGCAAAATAAGAAACAATGCGAAATCATTGCGCGCGAAGA
The DNA here is from genome assembly GCA_046704685.1 of Rhizomicrobium sp. Classification (GTDB taxonomy): domain Bacteria; phylum Pseudomonadota; class Alphaproteobacteria; order Micropepsales; family Micropepsaceae; genus Rhizomicrobium. The sequence goes on along the minus strand of JBJKRM010000100.1, from coordinate 4,235 downwards.
GCTTTTGCCGGGAGCGGTTCGGCGGTAGCGTCACGCCGCGCAAATGCCGGAGGGGCCATGTCAAATCTCAAATCAGGCGTCGTCATGCTGGCGGCGACGTGCGCATTCGCCACCGCCGCGCTGGCGCAGAGCGACCAGTGCAAGGCGATGGCCGATCTCAAGCTCGATGCCGTCCGCATCACCGCGGCCGAGCACATCGCGCCGGGCTGGAAGTTTCCGCCCTCGCTGTTCAACGCCTTCCTGGGACCGCGCGCGGTGTCGCGGCATTCCTTCTGTCGCGTCGCCCTCACCATCGAGAAGGAGATCAAGGTCGAGGTCTGGCTGCCGGATGTCTGGAACCTGCGCTTCGAAGCCGTCGGCAATGGCGGGCTGACCGGTGCGCTCAACTATCCGTCCATGGCCGAGGCGGTGGATGCGGGATTTGCCAGCGCCTCCACCGACACCGGTCATGTCACGCCCAAGGGCTTCTTCGATTCCGACTGGGTGGCGGGCCATTCCGATCGCGTCAGGAACTTCGCCTATCGCGCCCACCACCTGATGGCGGTGACCGCCAAGAAGGTGATCGCCGCCTATTACGGCAGGCCGGCGAGGAAGAACTATTTCACCGGCTGCTCATCGGGCGGCTGGCAGGGATTGAGCGAGGCGCAACGTTATCCCGACGATTACGACGGCATCGTCGCCGGGGCGCCGGCCAACAATTTCGTGCGCCTGCAATCGAGCGGCTTCGTGGATGCCTATTGGCACCGGCAAAACCCCAAGGGCGACATCCCGCCGGCCAAGCTGGCGATGCTGGCCAAGGCCATGCTGGAGCAGTGCGATGCCTCGGACGGCCTCAAGGATGGCATCATCACCGATCCGCGGCTGTGCCGATTCGATTACCGCAAGGTGCAGTGCAAAGCGGGCGACCGGCCGGATTGCCTGACCAAAGCGCAGGTGGCGCGCGCCAAGCATCTTTATGGGCCGCAATCGACACGGCGGGGCCTCAAGCTCTATCCCGGAAAGGCACTCGGCGCGGTGGTGATCCCGCACATCGATTTTCCGGCCGGCAGCGATCCCTTCAACAACACGATGATGATCCTCGCCCTCAAGCACAGGCCGTCCTGGCGGACGGCGACTTTCAACCCGGACCGCGACATTCCTCCACTGGAAAAGGAACTGGGTGCCGAGCTGGACGCCACCAACCCGGATCTTTCGGCCTTCAAAGCGCATGGCGGCAAATTGCTGATGTATCAGGGCTGGGGCGACAACATCCTGTCGCCCTACAACACGCTCGACTACTTCCATGCGGTCGAAAAGAAGACGCCCGGCGCCGATACCTTCGTGCGCCTGTTCATGATCCCCACCATGGGCCACTGCGCCGGCGGCATTGGCCCCAACGCCTTCGACTCGAACGCGGCAATCGTCGATTGGGTGGAGCACGATGAGGCGCCCGAACGGCTGATCGGCTATCATGTGGCGAAAGACGGCACCATCGGCATGACGCGCCCGCTCTGCGCCGAACCCGACGTGGCTGTCTACAAAGGCTCCGGATCGACCGACGATGCGGCGAACTTCGTGTGCCGCAAGCCGCTCACTGCACCGTGACGGCGAACAGCGCCGGATCGAGCAGGAACAGATGTCCGGCGCCATCGAGGCGCAGGCTGGCGTTCGCCAACCGGTCGAAGGCCGCTCGTGCCCGGATGGGATCGGGCTTCGCCAGCAGCCGCGCAAAACCCGCCGTCACCGCCGGCGCGGCATAGGAGGTGCCGCTGAACGCGGCATAGCCGTCGGGCAGGGTCGCGGCGCGCACCTTAACGCCCGGCGCGGCAAAGCCCGAACGGATGCGGTTGGCGTCGAAGGCGATGCGGCGGGCGGCATCGATCGCGGTGACCGCGATCACGCCGGGATAAGCGGCCGGATAGTTCGGCGGCGCGGCCGGACCGTTATTGCCGGCGGCCGCCACCAGGACATGGCCTTGGCCGACAAAGCTGCGGACCGCGGCCGCCAACAACGCATTCGGCGGACCGGCCAAACTGATATTGGAAACCGGGACCTTGTTGTCGGCGAGCCAATCGAGGGCGCGGGCGATGGCATCGGCACTGCCGCCATCAGCGGCACCGCCGAAGACGTCGGCGGCATAGAGGCGGGCGCCCGGCAGATAGCCGGAAAATTCGCGATCCCGCCCGACCAGCAGCGATGCGACGGCGGTGCCGTGCACGGTGGGCGGGGTGTGACTGCCGCGGATAAAAACGCGGCTGCGGATGCGCGCCCGGCGCAGGGCGCGATGGTCCTTCCAGGCGCCGCCGTCGATCATGCCGACGACGACATGATAGCTGTCGATGAAGACCGGCGGGGCAGTGGGCGCGGCCGCAAGTCCGCCGGCCCCCATCGGATCGTAGATATGAACATAATCGAAGGTGCCGCCGGGAGCGGCGGCGCGCAGGGCCGCGAGGGCTTGCACAGCCGTCAGGCCTGGCGGGATCTCGAGCGTCACGGCGGTGAGACCGAGCGCCGACAGCCGGTCCCGCCGACCGATGGCGAAGTTCAAGCGCCGCGCCGCTGCAAGATCGGCCTCGGCCGGCGACACGGCGACGATCGCACCGCGCATGATCGCCGCACCATGGTCGTCGTGATCGATGGCTCGCCCGTGCCGATCGGCCGGCCGGCCGACGGCATCACGGTTCTGCATCGCGCGGATGTTGTCCCGCATGTTGTCGCCGCGGCCGAACGGGCTGTTCGAGCGGCCGAAATCCCCGGTGGCACGGCCGCCGCCGAAGCCGCCAAAGCCGCCGCCGCCACGGGCGTCCGCCGCCGGCGACGACAGGATCAGCGCGAGTGCTGCGAGCAGGATCAGGATTCGCTGTTGCGACATTTTGCCCCCGCTTCTCTCCCGAGATCTTCGGCTTCCAACGCTGGGCGGCGCTATTTTACTGCATACGCCCTGAAATTCGAACGCTGGTTGGAAGAATTCCCGTCGCCGATCGTTGAGTCTGCCGGACATGGACGCGTCAACCGAGGCCATCCGCAGCCAGATGCTTCAGCTTCTGCCGCGATTGCGGCGGTTCTGTCTGGCGCTGACCGGATCGGTCGCGGACGGGGACGACCTCGTCCAGGATACGGTGGAGCGTGCCTTGAGGCATTTGCACCAGTGGGAGCCAGGCACACGGCTGGACAGTTGGATGTTCCGTATCGCCAGAAACCGCTTCCTTGACGCGCGCCGCGCCGCCAAGCGCGAACGCCGCGTCATCTCGGGCAGCCTGGAAGAAGCCGGCGGCGCCGTGGTGGACGGCGAACGGCTGGTGGAAGCGCAGTTGACGCTCAAGGCGGTCGGCCAGGCGCTTCACACGCTGCCGGCGGAGCAGCGCGAGGCGGTGGCACTGGTGCTGATCGACGGCCTGCCCTATCGCGAGGCGGCGGACATTCTGCAAATTCCCATCGGCACATTGACGAGCCGCATCGCCCGCGCCCGCGCCGCTCTGGCAGACGCGACAGGGGAATGAGAATGGATCCGGATCGCGAAACCCTGAACGCTTTCATCGACGGCGAACTGCCGCCCAAGGAAATGGAGCGGATCGCGGCGTTGCTGGAACGGCGGCCCGATCTCGACCGCATGGTGCGCCAGCAGGAGAAGCTGCGGGCGAAGCTTCGCGACGCCTATCCGGCGGATGCGCCTGTTCCGGAAGCGTTGATCAGGGCCGTCAAGACCGCGCCGATATCCTGGCGCTGGCGGCTGCGCCACTGGTTCACCGGCGGCTCATCGCTGCGTGTCCTGGTGCCGACCGGCGCCGCCTTGGCCGCGGGACTGGCGATCGGCCTCTTCATCGGCCCGGCTGCGGATTACGGCACGGACCCGGCCGGGCAGTTGATGGCGCAAGGCCGTCTTGCCCGGACGCTCAATACGGCGCTGGCTGCCGACGGCCATCGCGGCCGCGGGGCGGAGATCGGCATCAGCTTCCGCAACAAGGCCGGACGGGACTGCCGCACCTTCAGCAATCGCGGCGACAGCGGACTGGCCTGTCATGAGAGCGGCGGCTGGGTGATCGAAACCCTGGTGAAGCAAAGCCAAGAATATCCCGATGCGGCCTATCGCATGGCGGGATCGGCGCCGGCCCTGCGCCGCGCGGTGGCAGACAGCATCGCAGGAACGCCGTTCGACGCCGCGGCCGAGCGGCGCGCCCGCGACCACGGCTGGCAAGGCCGCTGAATCGATTCAATTTGAAACGTTGCCGGGCACGGTTCGCTTGCGAACCGCGCGG
>JBJKRM010000099.1:0-3529 GCA_046704685.1 Rhizomicrobium sp. | reverse complement strand
GTTGATGCGCACGCCGACGTTTGAAACGGTCAGCCCCAGGGTTTCGGCGATCTCCTCGTAGCTGAGATCTTCCAGCACCAGCGTGATCACCTGCCGGTAAGGGAGCGGCAGCCGTCGCACCGCCTGCACCAGCCGTTCGGCGCGCTGGCGCTCGCTCGCTTGCGTTTCCGGATCGGGCGGCGACGGCGTCGCGTCCGGTTCCGGCGTCTCGCGCTCGCGCACGCGCCGGGCGACATGGCTGACGGCCCGGTTGTGCGCGATGCGGAAGACGAACGGCTTGAGCCGTGCGGGGTCTTCCAGCCGCGGCAAGGCCTGGTGAATCGCCAGGAGGATCTCCTGCACCAGCTCTTCGCGCAGCGCCCGGTCGCGCTCGTAGCTCGCGGCGATGCGTCCGAGCGCTGGCCCGAAATCCGCGATCACCTGCTCGATTCCTGCCATCCCCCGTGTAGTCCCTGCGGTCTACGGCGTCTTACAAAATATCTTTTTGACCGCCGCTGTAAGAGGGCGGCCGCCCGGCCGACTAAAGACCTGTCCATCAAGCAGGAGGCCTTATGCCGCGCCTTTTTCCCCGAACGTCCGACACCAGCACCGCGCTCACCGTGCGGCGCCCCATCGCGCTGCGCCTGGGGTCGCCCGCCGGCGAGGAAACCCCGCGCAAGCCCAAAATGCGCCGCCTGTTGTGGACTTTGTGCATTCTGCTGCTGGCCGTTGCGGCCGGCTGCGGACTTGTCTTGCTGGCCGGCTTCAGGCTCGGTTTTGACAAGCAGACCCTCATCGTGCTCGCCGCGGCGGCCGCACTGGCTTTGGAAGCCGCATTCTGGTGCGGCGCGGCCGCGCTGGGCCTCAAGGCCTTCGAAGCCCGCAAGCGCATCTGGCTGTGGCTGACGGGCCGGGCGCGCCAAACCTGAAGCCGTTGTTTTCGGTTTTCCCCGGCTAGGCCGCCATGTCGATGGCGTGCGCCATGGTGTCCGATATGGGCACCCGTTCGCGCTTTGTGCATCCTGACGGCCTACGCGAATCTCCTACGATGCGTGCAGGAGAAGAGGGATGACGATCGCTCTTGTCGTCGCCGTGACGGACCGGGACTGGTTCGCGCATCTGCGCGGTCTGGCCGATCTGGACGAAGTCAATTTCTGGACCGCCACGACGCGGCCGTTCCGCGCGCTGCAGCCCGGCGAGATGCTGCTGTTTGCCCTGGAGGGCGCGATTGTCGGCGGCGGCGTGTTCGTGTCCGCCGCCACGCTGCCTTGCTCGCTGGCCTGGGACGCTTTCGGCGAAGCCAATGGCGTGCCGTCGTTCGAGGCGATGCGGCAGCGCATCTTGCGCCAGCGTCCCGGCGAGCGCGATCCCAAGCGCAATTTCGACATCGGCTGCCGCATCCTCTCCCAGCCGTTCTTCTTCGCCGAACGGCAATGGCTGGCGGTGCCGTCCTCCTTCACGGCGGCGGCGTTCCAATCCTACGACACGCGGCGCGGCGACGGCGCGCGGCTATGGGACGACGTGCAGGCGCGGCTGGCCGGGCGCGACGCGCGCGGCGGCGGTTTCTTCGACGAGCAGCGGCGCTACGGCACGCCGATGCTGATCCGTCCGCGGCTGGGGCAGGGCGCGTTCCGCGTGCAGGTGACCGAGGCCTATCGGCGTTGCTGTGCGGTGACCCGGGAGAAGACCCTGCCGGCCCTGGAAGCGGCGCATATCCGCCCCTTTTCGCAAGGTGGCGAGCACCGGCCCGACAACGGCATGCTGCTGCGCCGCGACATCCACAGTCTGTTCGATCTCGGTTATGTGTCGATCACGCCCGATCTCACCTTCGTGGTGAGCGGACGCATCCGCGAAGAGTATGACGACGGGCGTGATTACTACGCCCTGCATGGCCGGGGCATCGCCATCCCCAACAACGCCGAATGGCGCGCCGACCGCACCGCCCTCACATGGCACTACGAGAGCGTGTTTCTGGGGAACTGAAACGAACGGCCCATTATTGTGCAGCTATTCCGCAGCTTGCGGCAGGTAGTGCAGCACGATCAGATCCGATGTCCGGCAGGGCACGACGGCATAAGCGCGGCCGTCATCGTCGCTGAATTCCACGAGCACGGTGTCTGGGTCAAACTCTTCGACGACCGCGCCGACTTGTCCGCGCGACAGCTTATCGGCCGGACGGTCAGCCAGAAGGGCCACCACGTCCGGCGTTGTGGGGCGTCCTCTTCTGTCTTCTGCAGTCATCACAGCACCCAACACGTGACAAACCGGAGAAAATCCTCTCCGGTGCGTACAATCCACAGCGTTCTTATCACCGCATGCTGGTTTTGTCGCGTAACGCTGACATCCAGGCGCCAGCGGCTCCCGAAGCCATTCTTCGCAATCTCCACACCATCATTGGTCTGCAATGCCGCCAGAATCTCCGCTCGCAACCAAACGGCGTCGTCCCTGCCGATTCCCAACGCATCGTGGAAGACCCTGGCCTTATGCCGGCCGCGTGGATGGGCTGGATCGAGGCAATAGCTCCAGTTTGCGGATATCGAATGCGGCGTTTTCGCTGTTTGGCAACCGGGCCATACCGCACATTACTCCGCCGTCGTGCATGGCGGAATGGCGGATCGCCACGTTGATCAGATCCCTTACTGCGAATTCACATCGGCGTGAATTGACAGCCGCGGGTTATAGTGCCAAATTTTTGGCATGACGAACCGGCCCCGTGACAACGGCAAGAAGGACGGCTTTTCGCGGCGCGAGCGCGAGATCATGGATGCGCTCTACAAGCTGGGAAAAGCCACGGCGGCGCAGATCCTCGAAGAGATCGCCGATCCGCCGACTTACACCGCCATCCGCAGCCATCTCACCATCCTCGAGAGGAAAGGCCATATCCGCCACAAGGCGGACGGCCCGCGCTATGTCTACGAGCCCAAAGTGGCGCGCGAGAAGATGGCGCAGAAGGCGGTCAAGTCCGTGCTGCGGACTTTCTTCGACGATTCGGTGGAAGGCGTGGTGGCGGCGCTGCTCAATCAGCAGGACAACAAGCTGTCGCGCGAGGAGCTCGACCGCCTGGCGCAGATGATCGAGAAAGCCAAGGAGGAAGGACGATGAGCGAAATCGTGGCGCTGCGCTCTCTTCTGCTCGCCGCCGAGTGCTTCTTCGGGGCGTCGCTGATCCTCGGCCTGGCCTGGCTGTTGTCGCGCCGCGGCACCGCCAGCCAGCGCCATCTGGTGTGGCTTGGCGCCTTTGCCGCCATGCTGCTGCTGCCGGTTTTTGCCGCGATCGTGCCGTCTGTCGTCGTCTTGCACATGGCGGCCGCGCCGGCCGCCAGCCATGCGGTTGTCGCCGCCGCGCCCGTTGCACCGCCCGCTTTCACCTTGGCCGATGCCGTTGCGATCCTGCTGGCGGTGTGGCTGGCGGGCGTCGCTGCGATCGCGATCCGGATCGTGGTCGGCGTGACCGGCCTGATGATGCTGGTGCGCCGTAGCGTGCCGCACATTCCCGAAGGTATCGACGGCGCCAGGTTCCGCGCGGCGCGTTGGCAGTTGCGTTTGCGCAC
>JBJKRM010000098.1:0-3163 GCA_046704685.1 Rhizomicrobium sp. | reverse complement strand
CGGGAGCCTTCTCGGTCTTCTGGCCGCAACCAGCGAGCAGGAGTGCCGCCGCAGCCATTACCGTCAATGCCGCCCGCCGGATGGGCGCCGCGCGATGCGAACGCTTCATCATTCTGCCGTTCCCTCTCGTTTTGAACCCTGGATACACTTATATGATTTATATGATAGCGCTTACCGCGCGGGAGATTGAACCGGAAGCCAGCGCGTTGCAAGCCGGTTAGCCTCAGAATTGCGTTATTGTGATCGATGGTCGTTGTGGATCGCAAAAGCGATTCAAATCCAGGTGTTCCGAAATGAATGATGGCCAAAGCAATCCTTCAGCGGACGATCAATTCGCCACCGCCAGGGCCCTGCACCAGCAAGGCCAGTTGAGCGAGGCCGAGGCGGTTTATCGTGCGGCTATCGCGCGGAACGAGCGGCATTCCGACGCAAAAGAAGGGCTCGGTGTGCTCCATCTGCAGCGGGGCGAGATCGAAAAGGCTGTCCGGCTACTCGATGAAGCGGCGGCACTGTGTCCCACGAACGCAGGATTCCACGACAACCTGGCTGCCGCCCTGCTCCAGGCAAACAGACCGGACCAAGCGGCCGCAGCCCTGGAGCGATCCATTGCGGCCGCGCCGACTGCGATCGATAGCCGAATGAAGCTGGGCGATCTGCTGCTCAAGCTGGGCCGCCGCGGAAGGGCCATGGAGACCTACAAACAGGCCATCGAGCTGGACCCGCAATTGCGGGCGGTCTGCCGCGACACTAGCCAGATTTTGGATGAAGAAGCGCGCTGCAACACGGTGCTAGCGAATTGCCAACATATTCTGGCCCGCTATCCCAGATACGCGCCCGCCCACTACCGCAAGGCCTGTGCGCTCTTGAATCTAGGTCGAATCGAGGAGGCCCGGCGCACCAGCGAGCAGGCACTGGTCATCGACCCCACCGTCCCGACCTATTACCACATCCTGGTCCACACCGGGGAAGCGAAACACATCGCGGCCGCTCTCGGGGGATTGGAATCGCTGGCCTGCTACGAGGAGGCGCTATCGGATCAGGACCGGGCCACCCTGCACTTCCTGCTGGCCAAGGCCTATGACAGCCAGAAGCGCATGGCAGACGCCTTCACCCATTTGCAGAAGGCCAATGCCGCCAAGCGCGAAACCATCCGCTATGACGAGGCACGCGAAATCGACCGGCTGAAGGCGATTGCCGATGCATTCTCTTCTGAGCGGATGCAACAGCTTTGCGGCCACGGAAATCCGAGCCCCCTGCCCGTATTCGTGGTCGGGATGCCCCGCTCCGGCACGACGCTGGTGGAACAGATTCTGGCCAGCCATCCGGAGATCCACGGTGCCGGCGAGCTTTCCACCTTTGCCGACCTCGCAACACGCGGTGTGACGGGGGAAGACTTCCCTGCCGGATTCGCTGCGATTTCGCCCGCCGCCCTTGACCAACTGGCCGAACGCTACCTTGCCAAGGTCTCGGCGATTGGCCAGGGCGCCAAGCGCGTTGTCGACAAGCTGCCCACCAATTTCCGCTTTGCCGGCTTGATCCATCTGGCGCTACCGGGCGCCCGCATCATCCATGTCAAACGTGACCCGCTCGACACCTGCTTTTCCTGCTACTCGCAAACCTTCGCCGGCGACATCGGCTTCGCCTACGACCTCGGTGAACTCGGACGCTACTATCGGGCGTATGACGCACTGATGGAGCACTGGCGCCGTGTGCTTCCGCAAGGCGTGATGCTGGAGGTGCAGTACGAGGAGATGGTGAACGACCTGCCAACGCAGGCCAAACGCATGGTCGGCCACTGCGGCTTGGAATGGCACCAAGGCTGCCTGGAATTTCACAAGACCCGCCGCGCCGTGGCCTCCGCCAGCCTTTATCAGGTGCGGCAACCCTTGTTCCAAAGTGCCATCGGACGGGCGCAAGCCTATTCCGCTCATCTGGCCCCACTGCGCCAGGCCCTTGGACTGTCCTGAAGGCACCGGCCGATCTCGCAGCAAAGCCAAAAGAAAAGCCCCCCGGCGAAAGCCGGGGGGCAAAATGCACTTGTGGTTCGAAGAGACCTTACCAGTGAGCGCGGAGAACCACCGAGTACTTGCGGTCCTGTTCAATCCAGTTCGTCCGCGGGTGGAAGTCAGCATAACCCATATCGGTGTGATACACGGAACCGGTGAGGTTGGTGGCCTGGATGCCGATCTTGTAGTTGTTCCAGATGGTGTAGAACACGGACGCATCGAGCTGACCGTAGTTCTCCGTCCACACCGGGATCTTGTTGTTGGCATCGGAGCTGGACGACATGTAGGTCGACCGCCAGTTCCAGGCCAGCCGCGCATCGATGTCGTACTTCGAATAGAGCAGCGCGACGTTGTAGCTGTCATGCGACATGCCTGCCAGCGGCAGAGACTTGTTGTTGGCAGCCGCGACAGCGACCGTGCTGGTGACATCCGAGCCCGTGTTATGGCCGCCAGTATTCCAGATCTTCGTGTAGTTGGCTTCGAGACCGAGGCCGCCCAAGGCGCCGGGCAGGAAGTCATAGAACTGGTGATAGGCCAGCTCGAAGCCGCCGACCTTGCCCTTGTCGCCGTTGACGTAGGTCGTGTAGTTGAAATTCATCGTCTGACCCGACACCGGATTGGTGAACGCTGTCGTAGCATAGGTCGTGAAGATGTAGTTCGACAGGGCTTTATAGAATCCCGACACCGTCAGGCTTCCGTTCGACGAGAAATACCACTCGAGGCTGCCGTCAAAGTTCCTTGCGGTCATCGGCTTCAGGTACGGGTTACCGCCGTTGCCGGACGGATCACCGTTGAAGACGCCATAATCAGGACCGCTGGAGTTCTGGAAGGAGAAGCTGAGCTGAGCCGAGCTGTAGGTGTAGCCGAAGTCCGGCCGAAGCATCGTTTCATAGTAGGCAAAGCGCGACTGCAGTTGATCAGTCCAGTGGAACGTCATGTTAAAGGCTGGCAGGAAGTTGGTGTACGCATTCTTCACCGCCGGCCGGTCAATCGTCGTGCCCTGGTACTGCGTGCCGCCGAGGAACGCCACGGCCGAATTCCAGTCGGTACAACTCGAGCTCTCTCCGGCGCCGGTTCCGACGTTACACACACTGTTCTGCAGGAACGGCATCACCAACAAACCGGCACTGATCGTGTCGTGCGTGTGGACAATACGC
>JBJKRM010000097.1:0-6112 GCA_046704685.1 Rhizomicrobium sp. | reverse complement strand
GTGCGGCGCTGATCCAGCGCGCGGCGACCGGCAAGATCGGCATGGCGTCCCTGGCCGGCGCGCTGTTCGCCAGCAACGCCAACTTCACCTGGGGATTTCTCAACTACACCTTCGCCGCCGGCCTCTGTTTCCTCATCTTCGCCGCCTGGATCGCCGCCAGGAAGCACAGAAGCGTCTGGGTCCTGGCGGGATTCGCCCTTGCCGTGTTCGCACTCTATGTGGCGCACCTGTTCGCCACCTGCGTGCTTCTGATGTTGATCACTGTCTTCGAGTTCGACTGCTTGCTGCAAAGCCGCGACTTCGCCATCAGACGCATCCTGTTGCGCGCGGCGGATATCGCTGTGGTCTTCCTGCCGGCAGCCATCGCCTTCCTGTTCTCCGCGGACGGCAAGAGCGGCGCCCTGGAATTCAATTATGACGACACCATCGGCGATCGCTTCGGCAGCGCGATGCAATGGTCATTCGGTCATCCCGCCTATCTGGTGATCGGCGGCCTCGCCATCCTGATCCTGGCGGGACTGGCCTATGGCAAGCTGCGCATCCACCCGGCCCTGCGGCTGGTGGTGCTGGTTGTCGCCGCCATCACGCTGATCGCCCCGGAATGGGCGCTGGGCGGCTGGGGCGTGGACTTGCGCCTGCCGGCGGTGCTGGGCGTCATCACCTGCGCCAGCCTGGAACTGCAACTCGACCAACGGATCGCCGCAGGCCTGGCGCTGCTGGTGGTGCTTCTCGCCGGCATCAATGCCGCGACCCTGACGGCGGACTGGCGGGCCCATGACAAGCAGTACCGCGAATTCCGGGCGGCGATCCGGGACATCCCGGAAGGTTCGAGGATCTTCACCGTGCTGGACGGCGACGCCCTCGGCGACATCGACGATCCGCCCTACTGGCACATGGCCGAATTCGCGATTGCGGAGCGCAGTGCCTTCACGCCGCTGATGTTCGCCACCAAAGGCCAGCATATCGTGCGGCTGAAACCGCCCTATGACCGGCTGGCGGCCACCACCGCGCAGCAGGGCTCGCCGCCGGACGTCACCGAATTGTCCGATCTGGCGCAGGGACGCACCCAGGACGATCCCGACATCAACGAAGTCTTCCCCTATCTCAAGTTCTTCCAGTGCCATTTCAATTATGCCGTCGTCCTCCATGGCGGCGGTCACCAGGCCGACGTTCCGGCGTTCATGGCCCTGAAACACGCCGGCAGCTTCTTCTCGCTCTATGCCGTCCATCCCACCGGCCGGTGCCACAGCCGATGAGCGAAGCGCGGTCGCGGCTGATGCTGCTGATGGCCCTGTCGGCCTTGGGGCTCCTCTGTCTTATCGGCCTGTGGCCGGTGCTGGCCACAATCGGATTGAAGCTGCCGATCGATCCCAATGAAGGCTGGAACGCCTATCACGCGGCAGCCGCCATCAGCGGACAGCCGCTCTATCCCGGCCCTCACGCCGATTTCGTCAACAACTATCCGCCATTGTCGTTCTATATCGTCGGCCTTTTCGGGCGTGTGGTCGGCGACGTCCTCATCGCCGGGCGGATCATTTCGCTGCTGGCGTTTGTCGCGGTTTGCGCCGGCCTCGCCGTGGCCAGCCGGCGGATGGGGGTCGGCCGCGATCTGTCGCTTTTGCCGCCGCTGTTTTTTGCCGCGGTTCTCCTTCTATCCACCGACTATGCCGGAATGGACGACCCGCAGATGCTGGCCCATGCCATCGCCATGGGCGGGTTCCTGCTGGTGTTGCGGCCGCGGCGCGATCATCGCCGCTTGGCGGCGGCCGCTCTGCTTTTCGTGCTGGCCTTTTTCGTCAAACACAATGTCGTCGCCATGCCATTGGCCGTGACCGCGTGGCTGTTCCTCCACGAGCGGAAAAGCGCCTGGCGGCTGACCGGTTTCGGTGCGGCCTTCCTGATCGTTGGGTTATTGATATTCCGTCTTGCCTACGGCGTGAGTCTGTTCTCCGTCGTGGCAACCGCCCGCACCTATTCGTTCGATGCCCTCCGCCAAGGCCTGCTGGCTTGGCTGGTCTGGAGTGCCGTCCCCATCATCGCCCTGGCAGGCCTTGTCCGGTTCCGCCGCGCCGATCCCTTCGTGTCGCTTTGCCTCCTCTACACCGGCATCGGAACCGCCATCGGGCTCGTTTTCCTGGGCGGCGCCGGTGTCGATCCCAACGTGCTGTTCGATGCCGACATCGCCGTCGCGTTATCCGCAGCCGTCGTCGTCCATCGGCTGAAAGGCTGGCAACAGCCCGCCCTGGCCGCCGGCATCATCGCGCCGCTGCTGCTTGCCGCCGCCACCAGCCAGGATTGGCAGGACCATGTGCAGCATCCACTAGAGGACGCAGCCACTTCCGCCCGCGACATCGCGTACATTGCCGGGCGGCGGGGACCGGCGCTGTGTGAAATGCTCTCCTTCTGCTACTGGGCCGGCAAGCCGGCGACGGTCGACGTCTTCAATCTCGGCCAGCAATTCGCCACCGGGACTCGCAGCGCCGACGAGTTGGTGCGCCGGATCGCGGCCAAACGCTTTGCCGTCATCCAATTCGATCCCGACTCGCCCGCCCCGCTGGGGCCGGCCGTTCGCCAAGCGATGCAGCGGGCGTACCGCATCGACCACCGCGACGACCTCGGCACCTTTTATGTGCCGCGGTAAGCAAGGGGAAAAATCGAAGCCAACAGGGTTCGGTTTTGCGCCCGTTTGGACAGACTCCGGGCTGCATCCGAAATGCCGTTTTTCCGCAAGCCGCAGAACGACCGGCCTTGCGGCCCGGATATCCGGACCGCTGACGCCTGCCTGCACTTCCGCGGATATAAGAAAGATGGGTCCGCCAGCATCCTTTTCAAGAGGTGCGTCAATTTTCTGGAAAAGCGAACGCGATAAAGCCGCTAGCCGAGTTGACTTGGAAAATCGTTTGCAACACCGACAGCCTCCGAACATGAAATTTGCGGCCCAAACGACATAAAAGAGTAGGTGCACGCGGTGCACCGGAGAGGTTGTTACCGCGGCGAGCCCCACTTGACTCAGAAACGTGTTTTGACCGCTCGTGCATGGATTGGGTGCCGCAAGATAGAGGTGATTGTCGCCCCCGGGGCCAGAGTTCGCCGGCAAAAGTTGCTCTTCAAACGCAATGACAATGGTGCGTTTCATTCTTCCGCCAAGCGGTAAACAGACAAGGGGTTTCGCGATAGCGGAAAAGGTATTGGCAGAGGATCCAAATCTCGTTTCCATCACGACCCAGAGATTCGCTTAGTCTGTCCTGGGCTGGATGAGCAAAGAACTCGTTTTATATTGCGACGAATCTACAAAGCGCGGTGCGCACTTCTCAAATTTCTACGGGGGCACGCTGGTCCGATCCGCTGATCTTGAAGAGGTTCGGCAGGCGATTGCACAAAAAAAGACTGAGCTCAATTTAGGCGGAGAGGTGAAGTGGGAGAAGATAACCGGGCCGTACAGGGACAAGTATGCAAGCCTCATCGGAATGTTCTTTGACCTAGTGAAGAATGATGTCGTCAAAGTGCGTATCATGTTCACACAAAACAGGTACATCCCCATTGGCTTGAGCAAAGAGCAGATAGAGAACTCGTATTTCCTCCTGTACTACCAATTCATCAAACACGCGTTGGGCCTCGTATACACTGATGCAGGACCAGCACGCTTGCGATTGTATTTTGACAGGCTGCCAGACACGAAAGAAAAGGTGGATTTATTTAAGAGCCACATTCTAAGGCTGAGGCATAACCCTCAATTCATCGCTGCAAAAATAAGCATACGCGATCAGGACATAGCGGACGTTGTCTCTCACGATCACGACATTCTGCAATGCGTCGATATCGTTCTCGGCGCCATGCAATTCAGGCTCAACGATTTGCACAAAGTGAAAATGCCAGGGACGAACCGGCGCGGTAAGCGAACAATTGCAAAAGAGTACGTTTACAAAGCCATAAACGAAAGAATTCGAGACATATACCCGGGATTCAACATTGGGATAAGCACGGGAACTGCAGGAGATCGCTCGAACCGTTGGCGCCATTCATACCGTCACTGGCTATTCGTTCCCGACGAACACCAGATGGACGATAGTTTTACCAAGCCGTAAAAGAAGCGCCCCGCTAGCACTATGTTCCAGAGAACGTATCCCACGTAGGAACGTGGGACTTCGTGCAAAGCAGGGCAATGTCAGGATACTGCCCCCAATGACTCCGTCGCAAGGCTCGTTTTACGCGCGGGAATTGCGGCCGGTTCGGCAAGACCGCGGAGCATCAAGATGCTGTTATGATAAACAAATTTCTAGGCAGGGATTCGCGCCGTTCCTGGCCGTGGGGATACCCCCTCAATCCGTTACACCTGATCACACCACGAACTACGCGCCCCGGGCTTTCACCGTGCCGGTGCGCTCCAGCTTGCCCCAGCCGACCACGGCGCCGCGCAGCGCCGTCGAGATCGAGCGCAGCACCACATAATACATCAGCTGGCGATAGCCGAAGCGCTGCAGCATCAGCCACCACAACAGGCTCCAGTTCTCGCGCTTCTCCATCAGGAAGCCGATGACCGCCGTGGCGAGATCGACCACCATGAAGATGCCGTAGTAGATGGCGACGGTGATGAGGCTGCCGCTGGTGAACTCCGTGCCATGCTGGACATAAGCCATCCACTGGGTGACCAGCTGCCAGACCAGCATGAGGTCGGCGAGCGGCGCCAAGGCCGTCAGCACGATCTGGAACAACCAGACCTGCGGCAGCGCCACCAGCCCAAGCGCGCCATAACGCCGGTTCAGCGTCATGTCGCCGTACTTCCACAGGCATTGCAGCGTGCCATAGGCCCAGCGGAACCGCTGCTTGGCCAGGGTGCGGAAGCTGACCGGCGCTTCCGTCCAGGCGACCGCCGATGAATCGAACCTCACCTTATATCCGGCGCGCTGCAGCCCGATGGTCAGATCCTGATCCTCGGCCAGCGTATCGTTGGGATAGCCGCCCACCGCGACCAGGGCGGCACGCCGCCAAGCCCCCACGGCACCGGGCACCACGGTGAGGGTGCCGAGCGCGGTCAAGGCGCGGCGCTCGAGATTCTGGGCGACAATATATTCGAGGGCCTGCCAGCGGGTGATGGTGTTGAAGCGGTTGCCGACCTTGGCATTGCCGGCGACGGCGCCGACCTTGGGATCGACAAACCAGCGCACCAGCCGTGAGATGGTGTCGCGATCGAACTCGGTGTCGGCATCGAGCGCCACCACGATGTCGCCGGTCGAGCGCTCCAGTCCCAGGTTCAAGGCCTTCGCCTTGCCGCCATTGGGCACGCTGATCAACGTCACCCGCTTTTCGTCGGCAAATCGCTCCCGGACGACATCCGCCGTGCCGTCCCACGATCCGTCGTCGATCACGATGATGTCGAGAGCACGATAATCACTGGCGAGTATCCGCGATACCGTCGAGGCGATGACCTTGGCTTCGTTGTAAGCGGGAATGATCACCGACACCGGAATGTTGGCAGCCGGCGGCGGTGCATCGCTGTCACGGTCCTGCTTGCGGTTCCAGATGGCGAGACCGCAGAGCAGCAGCATGCGGCCGATGCCCAGGAAGATTGCCGCCAGGAAGCAGTAATAAAGGGCGTTGCCCAGCCAGCTGAATGTCAAGAACACCAGACGGTCGGCATAAAGCAGGAGAGTCGGCGCCAGCCGCGGCATCGCCTGGTCCCGCGTCAAGCCCGCCAGCTTCGACACCAAGACGAAGTGGTAGCCACGGGCACGCAGCTTGTCGATCAGCTCGGGCAGCAGTTCGACGGTGCGTGAGCGGTCGCCGCCACCGTCGTGCATCAGGATGATATTGCCCCGGATGTCGGGATTGGGATTGGTGACCGACTGCATGACGTTCTTCATCATCTGCGCGGGCGTCGGCTTCATCCAGTCGAGCGTGTCGGCATGCACGCCCACAGTGATGTATCCCAGGTCCTGGGCGATCTCGACGGGAACGATTTCGGCGCCCGTCGACGGTTCGGCGTCGGCAAGATAAGGCGGCCGGAACAGGCGCATCGAGCGCCCGGTGATCGCCTCGAACAGACGCTGGGTGGCGTTGTATTCGAGCTTGTCCACCTCCGGCGAGGTTTCGGCGAGGTTGGGGTGGGTGAAGG
>JBJKRM010000096.1:0-6262 GCA_046704685.1 Rhizomicrobium sp. | reverse complement strand
TTGCCGGGGATCAGCGCGTAGACCCCGGCCCAGTGATAGATCACCATCGCCGGGTATTTGCCCTTTTTCGCCGGTACGGCCAGATAGCCGTGCACATGCGAGCCCACGCTGTCGAGCTGGATGACGTACATCTTGATGCCCGGTGTGGAGGTGGCGATGCGGGTGAAGACCGGGTGCATCGCCACCGTCTTCAGCTCGGCGAGCTTGCTGGCCCAGAAGGAGTCGAAATCCGCCGGACGCGGCACCACGGGCTTCAACTGCGTCGGATCCACGGCTGCGCCCAGGATCGCCACATGCTTCGGGGCCGCTTCGGCAGTGGGTTCGGTCGGCGCGGCGGAGCAGGGCGCCGGCACCAGGCAGTAATCCGGATACTTGTCGAACAACGGCTTCAGCGTGGGATCATTCTTGACCAGCAGCGCTTTCAGGCTGTCGTTGATCTTTGCCGCTTCCGCGGGCGTCGGTGTGGCGGGAGGCGGCGCACCGGCGCGGTCCACCGTGACATACAGTATCTCAGGCTTGTCGATGCCATTGACTTTGATGGTGGCGCTGCCGTCGGCCATATCGAAACTGCCGGTGGCGATGGTGTCGAAATTGTTGCGCTTCACCGTATAGGTGTACTTGCCGGTCGTTTTGGCGCCGCCGGCCGGCGTGACGGTCCAGCCGACGGTGTCGCCGAGGGCGTAGATGCCGTTGGCTTTCAAGGGCGTGAAATTCAATTCGGCGGCATGGCCGGCTGTGGAAGCCGCGACCGCAAGAGCAAGCAGCAGACGGAATTTCATGGAGGACACCTGACGAGGAGGCGCAGCGCGCCGGGAAGGAGAGCGCTGTCACTCTCGTCCCATGCTCACAGGGGGTCAAGGCTTCCCCGCCGTCTCGCGATGGAACGAGAACCGTTCAGCGCGCGGCACGGCGCTTGTGGGCGCCTTTGCCGTGACTCGCTTTCTCTTCGGCGAACAGTCCGATCAGTTGGTCGGTCATGGCGCCGCCGAGCTGCTCGGCGTCGACGATGGTGACGGCCCGGCTGTAGTGGCGCGTCACGTCATGACCGATGCCGATGGCGACGAGTTCCACGCTCGACTTCTTCTCGATGTCCTCGATCACCTTGCGGAAGTGGCGCTCGAGAAAATTGCCGGTGTTGACCGACAGCGTGGAGTCGTCCACCGGCGCGCCGTCGGAGATCACCATCATGATCTTGCGCTGCTCGGGGCGGGCGACGAGGCGGTTGTGCGCCCACATCAGCGCCTCGCCGTCGATGTTCTCTTTGAGCAGGCCCTCGCGCATCATCAGGCCGAGATTCTTGCGCGCCCGCCGCCAGGGTTCGTCGGCGCCCTTGTAGATGACATGGCGCAGATCGTTGAGCCGTCCCGGGTTGGCGGGCTTGCCATCGGCGAACCACTTTTCGCGGCTCTGGCCGCCTTTCCAGGCCCGGGTGGTGAAGCCGAGGATCTCCACCTTCACGGCGCAGCGCTCCAGCGTGCGCGCCAGGATGTCGGCGCACATCGCCGCCACCATGATCGGCCGGCCGCGCATCGAACCGGAATTGTCGAGCAGCAGGGTGACAACCGTGTCGCGGAAATCGGTGTCCTTCTCCTGCTTGAAGGAGAGGGGATGCATGGGATCGATCACCACGCGAGTGAGGCGGGCGGTATCAAGCAGGCCTTCCTCGAGGTCGAAATCCCAGGAGCGGTTCTGCTGGGCCTGCAACAGGCGCTGCAGGCGGTTGGCAATACGCGCCACCAGGCCCTGCATCTGGATCAGCTGCTGGTCGAGGAAATTGCGCAGTCGCGTCAGCTCGTCGGAGTCGCACAGCTCGGTGGCGGCGATCACCTCGTCGAACTGGGTGGTGTAGATCTTATAGCCCCAGTCGTCGGCGTCGGAGAACGGCACGTCGGGGCGCCACGGCCGGACGCCTTCGTCGGGATTCTCGGAGTCCGACATCTCACTTTCTTCGGCGCGCATCTCGCCGGCGTGGTGTTCGCCTTCTTCGCCTTCGGCCTCGCGCAGTTCCGCTTCGGCCGAGCCGCTTACGCCTTCGCTCTCCTGGGCTTCCCCGCCTTCCTGCTGGTTCTCGGCGTTTTCGCTTTCTTCGCCGCCGTCTTCCGGCTTTTCGTCTTCGCCGTCCTCGATCAGATCGAGATCGTGCAGCGCGGTGCGGGTGAGCTTGGCGAAGGCCGTCTGGTCGCGCAGCGCCGCCGGCAGGGCGTCGAGAGCGGAGCCGGCACGGCTCTCGATGAAATCGCGCCACAGATCGACAGCCGCGCGCGCCGATTCCGGTGGCGCTTCACCGGTCAGCTTCTCGCGCACGATCAGGCCCAGCACGTCGGCGAGCGGCGCTTCCTTGCGATCGCGGGCCGATTTGAGGCCGCGGGCGGTGCATCTGGCATCCAGATTTGCCGCCAGATTCTGCGCCACCCCATGCATCGCCAGGGCGCCGATCGCTTCCACGCGCGCCTGCTCGGCAGCTTCGAACAAGGCGGCGGCTTCGGCATGCGCCGGGCGGAACTGCCGGTGCACCTTGTCTTCGTGATAGGCGAGCTTGAGGGCGCAGGCATCGCCGGCACCGCGCACCACGGCGACTTCGCTGGGCGGCAGGTTGCGATTGGGCAGCGGCAGCCGGGCCTTGTGGCCCTTCACGCTGGCGGGATCGGTGGAATAGGTGACTTCCAGCTCCGGTTCGCCCGCCAGCGCCCGCACGGTGGCCGTCACCGCGTGTTTGAAGGGTTCTGTAGGGTTGTCGGATTTGGTTGTCATGTTTCACCTCCCCGCAAGGGGGAGGTGAAAGAGGGGGCTTGCGTCTTCACCTCACGCCACCATCACCTTCGCGGCGCTTTCCGGCAGGTCTTCCCCGAAGGCGCGCTGATAGAACTCGGCCACGGTGGCCCGTTCCAGCTCGTCGCATTTGTTGAGGAAGGTCAGCCGGAAGGCGAAACCCAGATCGCCGAAGATCTCGGCGTTCTCCGCCCAGGTGATCACGGTGCGCGGGCTCATCACGGTGGACAGGTCGCCGTTGATGAAGGCGTTGCGCGTCATGTCGGCGACCCGCACCATGGCGGCGATCATCTTCTTCTTTTCGGGCGTGTCGTAGGCCGGCACTTTGGCGAGGACGATGTCCACTTCGTTGTCGTGGGCGAGATAGTTCAACGTCGCCACGATGCTCCAGCGGTCCATCTGGCCCTGGTTGATCTGCTGCGTGCCGTGATAGAGGCCGGTGGTGTCACCCAGGCCGATCGTATTCGTGGTCGAGAACAGGCGGAACGCCGGATGGGGACGGATGACGCGGTTCTGGTCGAGCAGCGTCAGCTTGCCTTGCACTTCCAAGACGCGCTGGATCACGAACATCACATCCGGACGGCCGGCGTCGTATTCGTCGAAGGCGAGCGCCACCGGGTGCTGCAGCGCCCAAGGCAGCAGGCCTTCACGGAACTCGGTGACCTGCTGGCCGTCCTTCAGGACGATGGCGTCCTTGCCGACCAGGTCGATGCGGCTGATGTGGCTGTCGAGGTTGATGCGCACGCAGGGCCAGTTGAGACGCGCCGCCACCTGCTCGATATGGGTCGACTTGCCGGTACCGTGATAGCCCTGGATCATCACGCGGCGGTTGTGGGCGAAGCCGGCGAGTATGGCGAGCGTGGTGTCACGATCGAAGCGATAGGCTGGGTCGAGGTCCGGCACATATTCGTTCGGCTTGGAAAATCCCGGCACCTTCATCGCGGCATCGATGCCGAAGGTGGCCTTCACGTCGAACGTGGTGTCGGGCCTCAAGGAAGGGTCGAGACCCTGCGTCTCAGTGGTCATGATCGTGTTTCCGGTATGAATTCGCGGCCCAATCCGCCGCGATGGAAGTGGAGGGCACCCAAAGCCCTCTCAGCTGATAATGCCCGACGCGCGCAAAATGCCGTAGGCCTTGATTACCTGCTTCAAACGCTCTTCGGTGCCCCGGTCGCCGCCGTTCGCGTCGGGGTGGAAACGCTTCACAAGTTCCTTATACCGGGCCTTGATCTCGTTCAAGGTTGCCGAGGTTTCCAGATTCAAGACATCAAATGCCTGACGCTGCAGACGGGTGAGAACCCGCTCCGGCCTACGTGGTTGTTGTGGTTCCGAAACATCGCCGAAAACGGCAAAGCCGTCTTCGACATGATACGCGCCTTGCCCTCCGGGAATACCGGCTGCGCGCTTGCCGAGGGGCCAGGTCGGGCGGTGGCCGGTGACGGACTCCACCTGGAACTGGGCGACGTCGGATTCGCTCATTCCCTTGAAGTAGTCCCACTTTTCGTTGTGGGCGCGGGCATGCGCCAGGCAGACCCAGATATAGGTGGACAGCTGCTCGCGGCTCTTGGGCACGCGATACGCCCCTTCCTCCTCGCAGCCTTTGACGGCGCAGGGGCGTTTTTTGACGGTGCGGACGACGTCCGGCTTGATACGAATATCGTGCCCGAACCGGGGGGAGTAACCAGCTTTCGCCATGTCGATAATTATGGGATCGATCGGTGAAAAAACAAGAAAACGACGCGCTTGACAGAACGATTTCAGATGGTCACGGCTATTTCATGACTATGGCCGATACAATTCACCACAAGTTGACCGCTGCATTTCATCCGGCGGAACTCGTCGTCACCGACGACAGCGCCCGCCATGCCGGCCACGCCGGCGCACGTCCCGGCGGCGAGACCCATTTCACGGTGCGGATCGTGTCACCCGGTTTTGCCGGTCTGTCGCGCGTGGAACGCCAGCGGCGTGTCTATGCGGCATTGGCCGACGAGATGAAGACGCAGGTCCACGCCCTGGCCCTGACCACCCTGGCACCGGGGGAGGGTGGTTCTTAAGTTACCGTCTGTTTCGCTCTCAATCTACCGCTTCTCCTCCGCCGCTTCTGCCGAGGATCCCGTCCCCTCCGGTGCCGCCACGCGCAACACGGTGATCTGGTTGCGCAAGCGGCGGACCACCTCGAACTTGAAGCCGTAGAAGGCGAAGCGCTGGCCGATTTCCGGAATGGTGCGCGCCTCGTGGATGACGAGGCCGGCGAGCGTAGTGGCTTCCTCGTCCGGCAGGTCCCATTCCATGGCGCGGTTGATGTCGCGGATCGGCATGGTGCCGTCGATCAGGAACGAGCCGTCCGCCTGCGGCCGGATGCCGATGCGGGCAGCGTACTCATCGGGGATGGCGCCGAACACTTCGTCCATCACGTCTTCGCGCGTGATGAGGCCCATGATCACGCCGTACTCGTCGACCACCAGGGCGAAGTGCGAGCGCCGTTCGCGGAAGGCGTCCAGCAGCTCCTCCACCCCCATGGTCTCGGGGACGAACCAGGGGGCGGCGACCAGCATCTGGATGTCCAGGCCGCGGAAGGCCTCGCGGTTGCCCAGCACCGCGCGGATCAGGTCCTTGGTGTGCAGGACGCCGACAATGTTCTCCGGCTGGTCGCGCCAGATCGGCACGCGCGAATGCCGGGTGGTGAGCAGCGCCCGGACCACCCCTTCGGCGGATTGATCGGCGGATACCGTCATCATGTTCTTGCGGTGGGTCATAAGATCGCCGACACGGAGTTCGCGCAGATCAAGCACGCCCGAGATCATGTCGCGGCTCTCGCGCTCGACCGAGCCTTGCTTGTGGCGCAGATAGACGGTGCCGCGGATTTCGTCATGCACCTCGTCGGCGACGATGCCCTTGTTCTCGCCGCGCACGCCCAAGAGCTGCAGCAGCGCCCAAACCACCTTCTGCACCGCGCCGACGACCGGTCCCAGCACCGCCACGATCACGCCGATGGGGCGCGCCACCACCAGGGCGAATTCCTCGGTGCGGGCGATGGCCAGCGTCTTCGGCAGCACTTCGGCGAAGATCAGGATCACCAGGGTCATCAGGATGGTGACGATGGCGACGGCGCGGTTGCCGAAGCGGTCTTCCAGCACCGATGTCGCCATCGACGACAACAGGATGTTGACGAAGGTATTGCCGAGCAGCACGGCGCCGATTAGCCGTTCCCGGTTGACCACCAGGCGGTTGACCCGTGCGGCCGATGCCGATCCGTCCTTTTCGAGCTGATGCATTCGGCCCAGGGAGACGGCGGTGAGCGCCGTCTCCGATCCGGAGAAGAAGGCCGACACCACCAGCAGGACGACGATGGCGCAGGCGAAGAAGATCAAAGCGGTATCCATGGCAGACCTCGATGGAGGCGGGGAGTATAGCGTGGTCAATTCCCTCCCCTGAAAGGTGGAGGGCCGGAAGGAAAAGGTCCGGCGGACCTTTTCCCGGTCCGACCGGTCGG
>JBJKRM010000095.1:0-5509 GCA_046704685.1 Rhizomicrobium sp. | reverse complement strand
CGGGCATCAGGGCCGCGCAGACGGCCACGGCGCCACAGAAGACCAGGCGGCGAAGCGAGATCATCGGACTGTTTCTCCAGCTGAACGGCTCTCGCTGCGCAGGACACGCGAGAGCCAGAAGAAAAGAAGGATCGCCAGCACGTAGCATGGCAGGAGCGCATAGAAGGCATATTGCAGCGAATGATGCGGGGCGGTCTTGTGGAAGTAGTCGCTGACGGCGCCGATGAAGGTGGGGCCGAGACCGAGGCCGATGAAATTCATCACCAGGAGCAGCAGCGCCCCTGACATCACCCGCTGGTCGGGGCGCACTTCCTGCTGAACCAGCGTGATGACCGCGGGCAGATAGAAGAAATTCAGGAACATGCAGGCGGAAAGGAAGGTCAGCGCCAAAGGCCAATTCGGCGCCGAGACGAAGGCGACGTAGAACGGCAGGGAAATCGTCAAGGAGACGGTGCCGACCAACCCATAGGCCCGTTTCGAGCGGTGGGTGAAGACATCGACCGAGCGGCCGGCCACAAACAGGCCCGCGCTCATCACCACCAAGACCATCAGCGCGTACCAGACCGCCACCTGGTCAAGCGTCATCCCCTTCTCGCGCCTCAGGAAGAGGATGGCGAAATTGCCCACACCATAGGTGACCATCTGGGTGACGCCGCCGCCGAACGCGGCGAGCACCAGGGAACGCCGCGCGAAGAAGCTCACCAAGGTCTCCCAGAAACCCGATTTCTTCACCGGCTGTGCCGAGGCGGGATCCAGCCCGCCGCGGCGCGGCTCCTTCACGATCACGAGAATCCCGGCCACGGCGATGAGGCCGAGGGCGCCAAGCCCCTTGAAAGCAAGCTCCCAGTTGAAGGCGGCGGCGATGGAGGCCCCGAAGGCAATGGCCAAGGACGCACCGATCGGCAGTCCGAGATTGTACAGGCCGAGCGCCGTGCCGCGTTTGCCCGGCGGGAAATAATCGGAGATCAGCGCGTAGGATGGCGGAACGCCGCCCGCCTCGCCGAACCCGACCGCTATATAGGAGACGGCAAACTGCAGGAAATTGACCGCGAATCCGCAGGCCATCGTCGCCGCGCTCCAGATCGCACAGGCGACCGCCAAAACCTTGGAGCGCGAGGTCGCGTCGGCAAGATAGCCGATGGGGATGGAAATGAGCGTGTAGAAGATGGCGAAGTAGAAGCCGGTGACCAGGCCGAACTGACCGTCCGTGATGTGCAGCGTGTCCTCGATCGGCTTGGCAAGAACGGCCGGCAGCGTC
Organism: Rhizomicrobium sp.; assembly: GCA_046704685.1. GTDB lineage: Bacteria > Pseudomonadota > Alphaproteobacteria > Micropepsales > Micropepsaceae > Rhizomicrobium. The sequence continues at coordinate 4,251 of JBJKRM010000095.1, read as the reverse complement.
CGGCACAGGAAGTTCAGGACATACACGAAGATCAGCATGCCGAGGACGATCCAGGCCCGCTCGGTGGGCTTCGGCGCGACCGGACCGGCCTGTGTCTTGACGCCGACCGGCGTTGCGGAATCCGTCATCCGACTGTTTCTCCCGTTTCACGGCCTTCGCGCCGAAGCACACGCGCCAACCACAGGAAGATGGCGATGGCGACCAGGTAGAACACCACGCAAGTGTACAGGGAAAGTTGCAGCGAGTGATCGGGCGAGTAGGCGCGGAAGAAGTCGCTGGCCTCGCCCACATAGGTCGGCCCCAGTCCGAGACCGATGAAATTCATCACCAGGAGCAGCAGCGCACCCGACATCACCCGCTGGTCGGGGCGCACCTCTTCCTGAACCAGGGTGACGGTGGACGACAGATAGAAGTAGTTGAGAAAAACCGCCACCACCAGAAACAGACAGGAGGTGCTCCAGGCGGGTGACCAGACGAATCCGACATAGAATGGAACGGCGAAGACGAGGGCGATGCCGGGGATCAGGGCATAGGCCGCTTTCGATCGCCGCGTGAAATGATCGACCAGCCGGCCGGCGACGATCATGCTGCCTGTCATGCCGACCAACACCACCAAGGCGTAATAGATGGCGACATCGCCCAGCGTCATGCCCTTCTCGCGCATGAGAAACAGCACGGCGAAATTGCCGTTGCCGTAGGTGATGAGTTGGGTGATGCCGGCGCCAAACGCCGCGAGCACCAGCGACTTTCGCGAAAAGAACATCCTGAAGGTCTGCCAGAAGCTCGACTTGCGGACTGTCCGGGCCGAGACCGGATCGAGGCCGCCGCGCGGCGGCTCGCGGACGATCGCGAGAACCGCGACGGCGGTGATGACACCGACGCCGCCCAGGGCGATGAAGGCGTCGCGCCAGCTGAAGATCTCGGCGATGACGGCGCCAAAGGCCACACCCAATGCCGCGCCGATCCCGGGACCGACATTATAAATGCCGAGAGCCGTGCCGCGGCGGCCGGGCGGGAAATAATCGGAGATGATGGCGTAGGACGGCGGAACGCCGCCGGCCTCGCCGAAGCCGACCGTCATGCGGGCGATGGCGAACTGCGCGAAGTTGACGGCCAAGCCGCACGCCATCGTCGCCCCGCTCCAGATCGCACAAGCGGCCGCCAACACCTTCGACCTGGATGTCTTGTCGGCAAGGTAGCCGATGGGAATGGAGATGAAGGTGTAGAACGTCGCAAAATACAGACCGCCGATGAGGCCGAGCTGTCCATCCGAGAAGTGCAGCGTGTCCTGGATCGGCTTCGACAGGATCGCCAGGAGCTGGCGGTCGAGGAAATTGATGACATAGACGAAGCACAGCATGGCCAGGACAATCCAGGCCCGCCGTCCTGCGGCGGTCGCGGCGGTCGGGCCGTCTTGCGCGCCGGGGTCAAGGGGCGGGGCGGGCTTATGCATGACCGCCGCTCATAGGCCTTGGTGACGGCCTGCAACCATGCGTTGCTGCCCGCTGGATTCCGCGTGCGGCGGCGTTTTTGCGCACCAGCCTCTCCCTGTTCGTCGAAGTCGATCTTGTGCCGACTTTTCAATCACCATGCCGCCACCCACCTCGTCTGTCAATATTCACTATTGTATGGATGAATGTTATGCCTAGGGCATCTTGCTGGAATGCAACTTTACCGTGCGCCCATCCCTGAGAGCCGCAGCAGCTGTTGCCGCTCATTTGAAATCGAGCGTCACCTTGTCGATCGTGCCATTGAAGGCGAACGGTGCCTGATAGGCATGGCTGACCGGCGAGCCGAGATCCTTTCCGACATCCAGCGTCTCGCCATAGACCGCACTGTAATTGGCGATCTTGGTGTTGCCGGCGGGCCGGCCGTTGACCGTCATCGTCGCCGTTCCGTGGGTCGGGCCGTAATAGGCCGACAGCGCATTGCCGCCAGCCGGGATCGGCGCCAGATCGACATCCACCACGATGTGCGCCTTGCCCGGCTTCACCACCATGGGGGCGACGATCTTGCCCGCCGCATTGCCATAGGCCGTCACCTCGTACACCGGATGGCCGTTTTTGATGTAGAGCGTGAAGCCGCCCAGCGTGTAACCGCCCTGGCTGCCGCCTTCGGCGATGATCACGCCATTGGCCGGTTTGCCGGAGGGGATGATCACATCGGCCGCGATGGTGTGGGAGGTCCATTTCTCATTGCGGATGATCTGCGGCTGGATGCGCTCCACCCCCGACCGGAAGACGAAATGCTTGCGCCCACCGTTCAGCGACGGCGCGAAGACGAATGTCGAACTGATGGGATAGATGTGGGTGCGCTTGGCCTCACTGTCGAACAGCGCTTCCATCTCTTTCAGCTTTTCGGGATGGCTGGCGGCCAGATCGTGCGCCTGGCTGTAGTCCTTGGTCAGGTCGTACAGTTCCCAAGGGTGTTTGGTGTTGGCGGTGCGCTTGGTGCTGAACACCTTCCAGGGCAGATAGCTGCGCCGTCCCGCCCACCAGCCGTCGTGATAGATGGCGATGTTGCTCATCGTCTCGAAGGCCTGGATGGGATGATCGCTCGGCGCATGCGGGTGATTGAAGGAATAGACGATGCTGTGGCCTTCCAACGGCATTTGCTTCACGCCGTTCACCACCTTCGGCATGGCGACTCCCGTCGCCTGATAGATGGTCGGCGCGATGTCGGTGACGTGCTGGAATTGATCGCGTATGCCAGGGGCCTTGATCTTCTTGGGCCACGATACGATCAGGGGATCGGTGGTGCCGCCCAGATGCGACGCCACTTGCTTGGTCCATTGGAACGGCGCGTCGAGGCCCCAGGCCCAGCCGACGGCATAGTGATTCATATAGGCGTCGCTGCCGAGCTTATCCATGATCTTGAGGCGCTCGGACACCGGCGCCGGCTTGCCGCTGATGCGCGCCGCGTCGCTGCCCAGCAAGCCGCCTTCGGCGCTGGCTCCGTTGTCGCCCACAATGTAGAGCACCAGGGTGTTGTCCCATTGGCCTTCGTCGCGCACGGCCTGCAACAAACGACCGACTTCGTAGTCGGTTTCCTCCATGAAGCCGGCATAGACTTCCACCTGGTGCGCCAGGAGCTTCTTTTCATCCGGCGTCAGCGAATTCCAGGCTGGGATCTCCTTGGGGCGCGGCGTCAGGTCCGCATTGGCCGGGATGACCCCGAGCGCTTTCTGGCGCTTGAAAATCTCCTGCCGCAGCTTGTCCCAGCCCTGGTCGAACTTGCCCTTGTATTTGGCGATCCAGGCTTTGGCGACCTGATGCGGCTTGTGCGTCGCGCCGGTGGCAAAATAAAGGAAGAACGGCTTGTTGGGCGCCACCGCATCGTGCTGGTGCAGCCAGCGGATGGCATCGTTCGTCAGGTCGGTCGTCAGATAGGAATGAGGCGGCGGCTCGACCGGATAGGTGTCGCGATAGAGCCGCGGCACCCACTCGTCGTCCTGACCGGAAATGAAGCCGTAGAAATATTCGAAGCCGAGTCCGGTGGGCCAACGGTCGAACGGACCGGCGGCGCTCACCTCCCAGGGCGGGGTGTTGTGCCACTTGCCGAACGCGGCGGTGTTATAGCCGGCGTCCTTCAGCACTTCGGCGATGGAGGCGGCCCTCTTCGGCCATATCGCATTGTAACCGGGATGATCCGAAGCGGCCTCGGCGATGGTGCCGAAACCGACCTGATGATCGTTGCGACCGGAGAGCAGGGCGGCACGCGTCGGTGCGCACACCGCACTGACGTGGAAGTTGTTGTAGAGCAGACCGGCATGCACGAGGCGGTCGATCACCGGCGTATGCACCGGACCACCCAGCGCCTCCGACGTCGCGAAGCCGACATCGTCCAGCAGGATCACGATCACGTTTGGGGCACCTGCCGGCGCTTGAACCGGCTCCATCCAGTTCAGCGGTGAATGTCCTACGATTCGGGCCGGAGCTTGCTGCGGCTGCGCCGCCTGCATCGGGATGTTCGTGCCGGCCAGAACCGCGGCCCCGCTCAACAGGACGCTGGTGGCTTTGCTCATGCCTGCTTCCTCCCGGCTCCGCACGGTTATGCCCGTACGTAATTCATTATGTTGATAATGAATATGAAAGCTGTAGGATCGGCAAGAGGTTTTTGCCCGTTGGGCTGGGAAAAGCCCGCGGACCCGGGTGGGTAGAATGGACAACACGGCGAGCGCGGCCCCGTTCCATGTCATGGCCAAGCCCAGCGGCCCGGCCTGCAATCTCGCCTGCGATTACTGCTTCTATC
>JBJKRM010000094.1:0-2575 GCA_046704685.1 Rhizomicrobium sp. | reverse complement strand
CCTTGACCTTCTGCAGGAACAGCTTGGTTTTGGGCGCGTCCACAACGAAACTCTCGACCACTTTCAAACGGTCCTCGCGCGCCAGCTGCGACAGAATCGATGCGACGCCGGCGCGGTACATCTTGCGATTCAGTTTCTGCGTGAAGTTCTCGTTCGGGCTGGACGGGAAAATCCTGCCGCCGCCGCGCCACAGCGGGCTCGAGGCCATGCCGGCGCGCGCGCGTCCTGTTCCCTTCTGCCGCCATGGCTTGCGCGTGGACTTGGCGATCTCGGTGCGCCCCTTCTGGGCGCGCGTACCCTGGCGCGCGTTGGCCTGGTATGCCGTTACCACCTGGTGGATCAGCGGTTCGTTGTAGTCGCGGCCGAAAAGCGCGTCGGAAGCGGCCATGGTAGAGGCAGCCTGGCCTTTGGCATCGATCAGTTTAAGATCCATTATTTCTTACCTCCCTTGACCGGCGCGGCGGCAACCTTTTTCGCCCGTGCCTTGATCGCCGGGTGCACCAGCAGGTCGCCGCCGTTGCTGCCGGGAACCGAGCCTTTGATCAGCAGCAACTGGCGTTCGGCGTCGATGCGCACGATTTCCAGGCTCTGAGTGGTGCGCTTGGCGTTACCGTACTGGCCCGCCATGCGTTTGCCCGGGAATATCCGACCGGGATCCTGCGCCTGGCCGCTCGAACCGGGTGTGTTATGCGAGCGGGAATTTCCGTGGCTGGCGCGGTTGGAGGAAAAATTGTGGCGCTTGATGACGCCGGAAAAGCCCTTGCCCTGCGAAGTGCCGGTTACATCCACCATCTGCCCCACCTGGAACAGGTCGACGCCTACCTTGCCGCCGACCTTGAGATTGGCAAGCTGGTCTTCATCGACGCGGAATTCCTTCAGCGTATGACCCGCCTCGACGGCTGCCTTGGCGAAATGGCCGGCCGCCGCCTTGTTCACGCGAGAGGGACGGCGCTTGCCGAAGGTGACCTGAACGGCGGCATAGCCGTCGGTTTCGGCGGTCTTGATTTGGGTCACACGGTTGTCGGACACGTCCACCACGGTTACCGGGACCGAGTCGCCTTCGTCCGTGAAAACGCGGGTCATGCCGACCTTGCGACCGACTAATCCTAAACTCATCTTCTTTCCCTTCGTTAAAAGGCGCCGACTGCAATTGGCCGGCAATTATCCGCTGCGCCCGGCGTTTCGCTGCCGGAGCGCGCGGCACAGCAATCACGCGCTACAGTTTGATCTCCACGTCCACTCCGGCCGGCAGGTCCAGCTTCATCAGCGCATCCACGGTTTTGTCGGTCGGATCGATAATGTCCATCAGCCGCAGGTGGGTACGGATCTCGAATTGGTCGCGCGAGGTCTTGTTTACGTGCGGGGAACGCAGCACGTCGAAACGCTCGATACGGGTAGGCAAAGGCACGGGCCCCTTGACCACGGCGCCGGTCCGCTTCGCAGTGTCCACGATCTCCAGCGCCGACTGGTCGATCAGCCGATAGTCGAACGCTTTGAGACGAATTCTGATTTTCGTGCTTTGCATGTTTTTCCTTTGACGAGCCCAGCGTATGCGCCAAGCTCTGACCTCCAGTGTGTAATCCTTACTCGATCACCTTGGCGACGACGCCCGCACCCACAGTGCGCCCGCCCTCGCGGATCGCAAAGCGCAAGCCCTGCTCCATCGCGATCGGCGCGATCAGACTCACCGTCATCTTCACGTTGTCACCAGGCATCACCATCTCCACCCCCGCCGGCAGCTCGCAGCTACCGGTCACGTCCGTCGTGCGAAAGTAAAACTGCGGCCGGTATCCCGGGAAGAACGGCGTGTGCCGCCCACCCTCGTCCTTGCTCAGAATGTACACCTCGCACTCGAACTTGGTGTGCGGGGTGATTGAGGCCGGTTTGGCCAACACCTGCCCGCGCTCCACTTCCTCGCGCTTGGTACCGCGCAGCAGCACCCCGATGTTGTCCCCGGCCTGGCCCTGGTCCAGCAGCTTCCTGAACATCTCCACGCCCGTGCACACCGTCTTCAGCGTCGGCCTCAAACCCACAATCTCGATGTCCTCGCCCACCTTGATCACCCCGCGCTCCACCCGCCCGGTCACCACCGTGCCGCGACCGGAGATCGAGAATACGTCCTCCACCGGCATCAGAAACGGGCCGTCAACCGCCCGCTTGGGCTCCGGAATGTAGGCATCGAGCGCATCGGTGAGCTTGTAGATCGAGCCCTCGCCCATGTCGCTCTTGTCGCCTTCGAGCGCCTTTAACGCCGAGCCGATGATGATCGGGGTGTCATCGCCCGGGAATTCGTACTTGGACAACAACTCTCTTACTTCCATCTCCACCAGCTCAAGCAGCTCCTTGTCGTCTACAAGGTCAGCTTTGTTCATGTAAACAATGATGTAAGGCACCCCCACCTGCCGCGCCAGCAGTATATGCTCGCGCGTCTGCGGCATCGGACCATCCGCGGCCGATACCACCAGGATCGCCCCATCCATCTGCGCCGCACCCGTGATCATGTTCTTGATGTAGTCCGCATGCCCCGGACAGTCCACGTGCGCATAGTGGCGCTTGGTCGTCTCGTACTCCACGT
>JBJKRM010000093.1:0-2507 GCA_046704685.1 Rhizomicrobium sp. | reverse complement strand
CGTAGAAAAACGCGGAGGAGATGTCATCATGTCAGCCCAGGCCGCGGCTTCCGAGCTGATTCGTCGTTGTCGCGACGGGGAGTCGGGCGCTCGCGAGCAGCTGTTCGCGCGCTACCAGCATTACCTGTACGTGCTGGCCCAGGCCCAGCTCGGCAAGCGTCTGCGCGCCAAGTGCGCTCCCTCGGATCTGGTGCAGCAAACCTTGTTGGAGGCGCATCGCGATTTCGGCGGCTTCCAGGGCCAGCACGAGGGCGAGCTGCTCGCCTGGCTGCGCCGCATCCTCGCGCACAATCTCTTCAACGAGGTGCGTCGCTACGGCGCCCTCCAGCGCGACGCCGACCGCGAAGTCTCGCTGGACCAGGTGCGCGCCGGCGTCGATCAGTCCTCGCTGATGCTCCAGCACTGCCTGGCCTTCGACGGTCCCAGTCCGAGCGAGATCGCCCAGGACCACGAATCCGCCGCCCACCTCGCCGCGGCTCTTGCCCGTCTGCCGGAGGATTATCAAGCCGTCCTTCTCCTGCGCGTCTTCGAGGAATTGCCTGCTGAGGAGGTGGCTCAACGGATGGGACGCAGCGCGGGCGCCGTGCGCATGCTGCAAATGCGGGCGCTGACGGCATTGCGTCAGGAGATGGAGTAAAGAGAGGAGGAGCTGAAAGTCGTGTTGATCTCGTTCCCAGGTTGCGCCTGCGAACGCGCGGCTTGCGAGGCTCTGCCTCGCGTCCTGTCAGGTCGCGCCAGTGTGTGCCAGGAAGCGTCCCATTATGCCGCCACACCGCCACTCCGCCACTCCGTCACAGGTAGGTTTGTCGCGACATGGCACGACAACAGCCGGCAGCATCAAAGGCTTGCCCCATTGCTCGTTCCCAAAGGTACAAACGCGTGACAACCCAATCTTCGGACGAAAAAGCCCGCAAACAGGCGGCGCAACTCCAGAAACGACGGCAAGCGCTGGTGGAGGCGATGAGGAGAGACGTTCAGCAGCTTCGCAAGATCATCCGCGGCAAAAGCGGTAAGAAATAAACATCTTACGTTACTCCACTCCCGCGCTAGCTGCAAAGCAACATTTTCACCCGGCGTCGTTCGATCTGTTCGATCGCCCAGCGTGCCGCCTCACGCACCAGTGGCTCTGCATCGTCGAGAGCGCGGCGCAGCGCCGGCAGAGCATTGACATCTCCGGTATTGCCCAGCACCAGCGCGGTGTTGCGGAGCAGACCGCGACGCTTCGTGCGCATCAAGGCCGTGCCCCGGAAACGACGGCGAAACGCCTCCTCGGACAAGCCCAGCAGCTCGATCAAATCAACGTTCTCCAGCTCCGGCCGTGTTTGCAGCGCCGGCTCCGTCCCCGGCGGCGACTTGCGGTTCCACGGACACACTTCCTGGCATACATCGCAGCCGAACAGCCAATCGCCCAGGCCCGAACGCAGATCCTCCGGCACGTCGCCGCGATGCTCGATGGTCAGGTAACTGATGCACCGCCGCGCATCGAGCAGGCCGGGAGCGGCGAAAGCCTGGGTGGGGCAGGCGTCCAGGCAAGCAGTGCAGGTGCCGCAATGGGCGGCGGTGTGCGGCGGATCGCAAACCATCTCCAGATTGGTCAGCAGAGCGCCGATAAAGAAATAGCTACCCAGGCGCTTATTCAGCAACATGGTGTTCTTGCCGAACCAGCCCAGCCCCGCGCGGCGGGCGAAATCGCGTTCGAGCAGAGGTGCCGTATCGACCACGCCGCGGCCGAGGCAATCGGGGCGCGCCTGCCGCAGCCAGTCGAGCAAACGGTTGAGCCGAGCGCGCAGGACCTCGTGATAGTCCGTTCCGCGGGCATAGCGAGAAATGCGTCCGTGCCGCTTGCGGCATGGCGTTTCCTGCTCGTCCGCGGGACGATAATTCATCGCTACCATCACGACGCTGCGAACGTCGGGCAGAATCGAGGAGGGATGACGGCGAGCATCGCCGCGGCGCTGCATGTACTCCATCGTGCCGGCGAAGCCGCAGCCCAGCCAATCGCGCAGCCGAGCGAAGCCGTCGGACTCCGTGGCCGGCGCGATGCCGACCAGCTCGAAGCCGAGCGTTTGTGCTTGCTGTTTCAGACGATCTTCCAGGGTGGCCATGAGTTCATCTTAAACCGCGGCTCGCCGCGTCGCAGCGCCGGGCGGAATGAGATAGGAACGGATTGCCGCAAGCGCGACTCCGCCATATCACTTATCCCGGTAGAGACATCGTGGGAGGCGGATCGAATACACGAGGTTTCGCTTCCGTCGAAGATTGATAGATTCGTGCGCCGCGCGGGACGGCGCGAACGATGGTACCGAGACACCTGAGGGATGGACGAATGCGTACAATGAAGTATTTCGTGATGACGGTGATGACGATGGGCCTGGTGGCCGGTCTGGGCGTGTTCCGGGCCGCCGAGGAAGCCAAGCCAAAGTATGACATCGGCGAGATCATGGAGAAGGCCCACAAACCGCCCAAGAATAGCCTTCTTGTCCAGGTCAAGAGCGGCAAGGCGACGG
>JBJKRM010000092.1:0-3201 GCA_046704685.1 Rhizomicrobium sp. | reverse complement strand
CCGCCACCATTGGCCAGCACATACTGCAGGCTGGCATCGACCGTCGCGGTCAATTTGGGAAGCAAATGCCACAGCGACGAGAAGCGAAAATTGCCGGTGTCCGACGGATTGATCTTGACCTTGTACCAGTTGGTGCAGCTGTTGAAGGTGGGGTCGGTGCAGGTCGCGTTATACTCACTCGCATCCGTCCAAGCAGCAGGATCAATCTTCGCAACGCCGTTGACGATGGGGTAGCTATAGGTACCCTTGTAGAAATGGTTGCGGTTCCGGTTGAAATGGGCATCGATCTGCATCCAACCAAGACTGCCGAAATCCTGATAGATCGAGGCGTTGACTTGGCGCTTGTCCATGTCGCCAGGCCCCACAAACTTGTCGTAGTTGGTATAGGAAGCAGCGACGAATGCCCGGGTCCCCCAGGGGCCAAACGCGCCGGTGTCGACACGGGCGAAAACGCGCTTGAAACTGTCGCTGCCGCCGGAGGCATCGCCGCGCACGCTGAACTCCTCATCCGGATGAACAGTGCGTACGGCAATCGAGCCGCCGGTCACGGCCGCGGTTGGGCTGTCAACATCGGTCGTGCTCTGGTTGACCGACACGCGGCTGATCAGTTCCGGATCCACCATCTGGTTGGTGTACATGGCGTAGTTACCGCTATCGTTCAGCGGAATGCCGTCCAGCGTGACCGAGATGTGCGCGCCGTCCTGGCCATGCATAAAGATGTTGCCGCCGTTCGATCCATATGGATCATCGTTATCGAAATTGACGCCCGGCAGCAGGTTCAGGTCTTCGAAAAAGGTCTGACCGGCGCTTTGCGTCTTGATGAAGTCCTGCGTGATCACGGAGGTCTGCTTCGACACCGTAAGCGCCGAACTCAACCCCGTCGCCAGCGGCATCCGGTCTCCCGTCACCACAACGGTCTCTACAGCTTCCGAGCCGGTGGACTGCGCATGGGCCACACCGAATACGACCGGCAATGCAATGAGCGCAGCCGGACACGCGCTCATGAATAATTTTTTTGTCACTCTCATTGTCTTCCCCTCAATAGAATTGTGTGGTCACGCACTGCGCCTGCAATGCGTCTCCACCGCCGCGGTTTTGGGTTGGCGTTGATGCGTTTTGGCCGTGTCGCTTGAGGTGAGAGGCTTCGCCCTTCTCCTGCGCGACATTCACGTTGGAACGCACCCCCTGCTTCCCCCACCGGTCCCACCGAGGACCGGAATCTCGCAACTGCAGCAAACCGCCGCGACGACGGGTTCCTATAGGGGATGTATCACGCTGGTTTCATGACAAAGGAGTCTCATTTCGACCACATCACAAGAAAAACGTAGCGGAAGTGCCTGTTGTAGCAGCACAACTGGCGCGCGCAAATACGCATTACTGCCCTGATGAATGGCTAATAATTATTAAATTACCGTTATGTATTGCTGGGCGCACGATCATAAAACAGTCACAAATTGTGCGATGCAACATAGCCTAAAAGAGGGATAAGAAGGCGCGCAGCAATTGCTCGAATTTGTCCGCCGCCGCCGCCGCCGTCGCCAGCGTCTCTGCATGGCTGAGCGGCTGGGTCGCAATGCCCGTCGCATGGTTGGTGACCACCGAGACGGCAGCCACCTTCATGCCGCAATGGCGCGCCACCAGGCATTCCGGCACCGTCGACATGCCAACAATGTCGGCACCGAGTTTGGCATATGCACGGATCTCGGCCGCGGTCTCGAAGTTCGGACCGAGCGCGAAGAGATAGACACCCTTCTTCACCGCAATCCCCTGCTTCTGCGCCGCCCGTTCCAAAAGGGTGCGCAGATCCCGGTCATAAGCCTCCGTCATATCGGGGAAACGCGGCCCGATACTGTCGTCGTTGGGGCCGATCAGTGGATTGAAGCCGGAGAAGTTGATGTGGTCGTCAATGATCACCAGGGTCCCCGGCGCCATCTCGAGACGCAAACCGCCCGAAGCGTTGGTCAGGATCAGGCGCTCGGCGCCGAGCTTGCGCAGAATGCGGATCGGATTGGCAATCGCCTCACCACCGTGTCCTTCATAGGCATGGATGCGCCCCTGCATAATAGCGATGCGCTGCCCGCCTATTTCGCCGGCAATCAGGTTGCCGGAATGACCAGCCACGGTGGAACAGGAGAAGCCCGGAATGTCGGCGTAGGGCACGGTTGTTGCGCCTGAGAGGGCGGCGGCAAACCGGCCGAGCCCGCTGCCGAGCACGATCACAGTTTTGGGAAAATCGGCGATGCGCGCCGTCACGGCCGCGACGCCGCTTGCGATGAGGGCCGGTGTATCTTGTGTCATAAGCAACCGTTACCAGCGCCCGCCGCACATGGACAAGCGCGCTGTTTGTTGTGACAATGACAATGACTTTCCTTCCCCGTTTGCGGGGGAGGTGGCGAGCGAAGCGAGAGCGGGGAATTGCATATTTACCCCCTCGCCGCCTTCGGCGGCACTCCCCCCGTAAACGGGGAGAGAATGCATAAACCCAGAACGAGTATTCATGCGCGCCATCATTGCAGTTCTAGATTCTTTTGGCATTGGCTTCACGCCGGATTCCGGCCGCTTCGGCGACGAGGGGGCGAGTACCTTCGGCCACATCTGGGAGCGCTGTGCCAATTCCGAGCGTGGAATGCTCAACATCCCCCATCTCATGATGCTTGGATTGGGCCGCGCCGCGCACGCGGTAGACCAAACCCTACCAGCTTTCGACGGCATGACGGCCCAAGGCTTGTATGGCGCCGCCCGCGAGCGGTCGAAAGGCAAGGACACACCCAGCGGCCATTGGGAGATGATGGGACTGCCGGTAGAAAAGGACTGGGGCTACTTCCCCAAGACGGCTCCCAGCTTTCCTGCCGAACTGACCGAGGCCGTGATCCGGGAAGGCAAGCTGACCGGCATCCTGGGCGACTGCCACGCTTCGGGCACCGAGATCATCGAGCGGCTGGGCACGGAGCACATCAAAACCGGCAAGCCGATCTGCTATACTTCGGCTGACTCCGTCTTTCAGATCGCCGCGCACGAAACGCATTTCGGTCTCGAACGGTTGTACGAACTCTGCCACATCGTCCGCAAACTGGTGGACCCGTATCACGTCGGGCGGGTGATCGCGCGTCCCTTCCTCGGCGAGCGCCCCGGCGAATTCAAGCGCACCGGCAACCGGCACGATTATGCGACGCCGCCCTATCGCCCCACCCTGCTCGATCT
>JBJKRM010000091.1:0-3899 GCA_046704685.1 Rhizomicrobium sp. | reverse complement strand
CAACGACGAGTTCAAGGGCTTCGTGAAGTCCGCCGCCGATCTGGCCCTCAAGGAAGGCTGTTCACTCGAGGCGCTGCTGGAAAAGAAGATGGGCGGAGGCACGGTCAAGGAGACCTTGACCGGGCTGATCGCCAAGATCGGCGAGAACATGAGCGTGCGCCGCGTAGGCATGCTCTCGGTAGATCCGGGCGTGGTGGCATCCTATGTCCACAACGCCGCTTCGCCGGAACTCGGCAAGATCGGCGTCCTGGTTGCCCTCAAGTCGACGGCTGACAGGGAAAAGCTGATGGCCTTGGGCAAGCAGCTTGCGATGCACATCGCGGCGACCTCACCGATTGCGCTATCGCCGACTCACATCCCGGCCGACGTGCTGGAGCACGAGAAAAAGGTGCAAGCGGAGATCGTGGCGAAGAAGGCCGCCGGCAAGCCCGCGAACATCGTCGAGAAGATGCTCGAAGGCAGTCTCAGGAAGTACTACGAGGAGGTCTGCCTGCTCGAGCAGGTTTTCGTCATCGATCAGCAGTCGAAGGTCTCGGCCGTGCTGGAGAAGGCCGGCAAGGACTTCGGTGCCCCGGTGGAGATCGAAGGCTTCTTGCGCTTCCAGGTCGGTGAGGGCATCGAGAAGGTGCAGGGGGACTTCGCCGACGAAGTGGCCAAGATGGCTGGCAATTAAGGGGGGCAACATGCCGTCAGCGCCGAAATACCGTCGCGTCCTTTTGAAGGTGTCGGGTGAGGCGCTGATGGGCAGCCAATCCTTCGGGATTGACATCGCCACCGTCGATCGCATCGCCGCCGATGTGAAAGATGCCACACAGGCAGGCACGCAGGTCTGCATGGTGATCGGCGGAGGCAACATCTTCCGTGGGCTGTCGGGTGCCGCCGAGGGCATCGACCGGGCGACGGCCGATTACATGGGCATGCTGGCCACGGTGATGAACGCCTTGGCCATGCAGGCCGCCTTGGAGCGGGCCGGTGTTCACAGTCGTGTCCAGTCGGCCATCCCGATGGCCACCGTGTGCGAGCCCTATATCCGCCGCCGCGCCGTCCGGCATCTGGAAAAGGGCCGTGTGGTGATTTTCGCCGCCGGCACCGGCAATCCGTTCTTCACTACGGATACCGCAGCAGCACTCAGGGCTGCGGAAATGAGCTGCAATGCCCTGTTGAAAGGTACCAAGGTGGATGGGGTGTACAGCGCCGATCCGGTCAAGGTTCCCGATGCCGAGCGCTACAGCCACCTCAGCTACCACGACGTTCTCACGCGCGATCTCAAGGTCATGGACGCCTCGGCGGTCAGCCTTTCGCGCGAAAACCGGATTCCGATTATTGTATTCTCGATTCATGACCGTGGTGCGCTTGCCGCGGTGTTGAAAGGCGAGGGGCGAGCGACGGTCATCGAGGAACGCACATAGGAGGCGCATATGGCCGAGACCTACAGCAAGGACGAAATGGACCGCCGCATGAAGGCGGCCGTAGCGGCGGCGAAGCAGGAGTTTTCCGGCCTTCGTACGGGCCGTGCTTCGCCGCATCTGCTCGACACCGTCATGGTCGAGGCTTACGACCAGAGGATGCATGTCAGCCAGCTGGGCACGATCTCGACGCCCGAGCCGCGCCTTTTGACGGTCCAGGTCTGGGACCGCGGTATGGTTAAGCATGTCGACAAGGCCATCCGGGATTCCGGGCTGGGTCTGAATCCGCAGGTCGATGCCCAACTGTTGCGTATCCCAATCCCGCCGCTCAACGAGGAGCGGCGCAAGGATCTGGTCAAGCTCGCGCACAAATACGCGGAAGCAGGCCGGGTGGCGGTCCGTAATGTCCGCCGTGACGGTATGGAAATCCTCAAAAAGCTCGAAAAAGACCACAAAATCGGGCAGGACGAGCAGCATAAGCTGGGTGACGAACTGCAGAAGCTGACCGACGCGCACATCAAGGAAGTCGATCAGGCTCTGCAGGCCAAAGAACAGGAAATCATGCAGGTCTGAGCGGCGTCATCGTTGCTCTCCTCAGCCTGCGGCGAAGTCGAAATTTGCTGTATCTTTGGGCCAGGCATTTTGCGAATTTCGGCTTCAAAGCCGCAGGCATGTATAACGGCCCGCGCGGCTTTGGATTTGAAGTTCCCAAATGCCGGTGCCAAGGCGATAATGGGAACTTCAGATCGCCGCGCTGAGCCGGGAAGGTCAGCTTGGGGCATAAGCGAACGCCCGTCCCCATTGGACGGTGCGGGACGTCGGGATTTCAGGCGATGGGTGCTGTGCAGCACAAAAACAACCTCCCGCGGCATGTCGCCATCATCATGGATGGCAACGGCCGTTGGGCGCGCAAGCGCCATCTGCCCCGCCAGGCCGGCCATGTAGCTGGCGTGAACGCGGTTCGCGAGGTGGTGCGGGCCGCGACCGACATCGGCCTTGGGGCCCTGACCCTCTATGCTTTCTCCAGCGAGAACTGGAAGCGCCCGGCCATGGAGGTGGGCGCCCTGATGGGGCTGTTCCGTCTTTATTTCCGCAACGACATGAACGAGATCGTCGAGCGCGGCGCCAAGGTCCGGATCATCGGCAGCCGCAGCCGTGTGGAAACCGACATCCGCGGCATGATTGAGGACGCCGAGCGGCGCACGATCCATAATACCGGTCTCAATCTCACCTTCGCCTTCGACTATGGCGGACAGGAGGAGATTGCCGCTGCCGCCCGCGAGTTGGCGCGTGCCGCGAAGGAAGGGCGGCTTGATCCCGAGACCATCACGCCGGATTTGGTGTCCTCGCGCCTGTTCACCAACGGACTGCCGGAACCGGATCTGGTGATCCGCACCAGCGGCGAGCGCCGGTTGTCCAATTTCCTGCTCTGGCAGTCGGCCTATGCCGAGCTTTTGTTCGTCGACACCCTGTGGCCGGATTTCGGCCGCAACGAGTTTCTCGAAGCGTTGGAACAATTCAGTCAGCGGGAGCGCCGTTTCGGTGCCCTGCCGGAAGCGGTGGCGTGAGCAAGCCGGGAGACAACACTGCGACGATGCCGGGTCTGCGGGCGATCAAATTCTCGCGCGATTGGATTTACCGGCCGGTCTTCGCGGTGCTGCTCGCTGCGGCGATCATCTTCGCCATCTTTCACAAGGACAGGCCTTATCTGGAGATTGCTGCTGCGGTGTTCGTCCTGCTCGCGGCCCGCGAGTGGCACCGCATGGTGGGGCAGGGGCGCTACATTGTCGAATTGATCGTGACGACAGCCGTTGTCTGGTTGGCGCTTGCCGCCTTCATCCTCTGGCCGATGGACCAGATGCTGCCGCTTCTCATCCTGGCGGCCGGCACGTTGGCACTGTTCGGCCTCGCGGCCTCCCGGCACAACAATGCGCTGTGGCAGGCGGCGGGTGTTCTCTATCTCGGCTTGCCGGCGCTGGCGATCATCGCCTTGCGCGATTTCGCTCCGCACGGGGCCTGGGTGCTGATCGGGCTGTTCCTGATCGTCTGGGCGACCGATACCGGTGCGCTGGTTTGCGGCAATCTGATCGGCGGTCCCAGGCTGGCGCCGGTTTTGTCGCCCAACAAGACCTGGGCCGGCGCCATCGGCGGCATCGTTTCCGCCGCCGTGGTTGAAGCCGTCTTCCTTCTCATCCTGGGCGGGCATGTCGCGCTGGGGGCGCTGTTCGGCGCCGCGATGGCGGTGATCGCCCATGTCGGTGATCTTTTCGAGTCCTGGACCAAGCGTTGCTTCCATGTGAAGGACAGCGGTTCCATGATCCCCGGGCACGGAGGCGTGCTCGATCGTATTGATTCGACTTTGGCCACTCTGGTGGCGTTGGCCGTGCTTGTGCTGGTGCTCAAGCTCGATCCGTTATTTGGAGCCTTTCCATGAGGGCGCTTGCGGCGCAGTGGGTTAATAGTGAAATCCCTGATTTGAAGCCGGTTCTGGGG